>NZ_JBFTND010000045.1:0-37275 GCF_056397305.1 Cupriavidus sp. 05N40 | reverse complement strand
GATCGGGCCTGTGCGCCGACGCCGACCTCAAATGGGCCACCGCAACTCGCGCAGTGATATACGTAGCCAGCCAAGGTGCGCCGGCGTTCCGCGAGCGTCTGGCAGAGTGGACAGCTAGCTGTTTCAAACGGCAATTCGTTCACGTCTTCACCATTAAAACCATGTCATGTGAGATGCGGGCCTTTCCTCAGTAGAAATGGGCCTCATGCTGAGCTGGCAGCGGCCGGTAGTATCCGACCGAGCGGAATGGTCCAGGCTCCACGCGGATTCCGCCCGCTAAGACTGGAGTTCTTCGGCTGCCGCCGCGAGCGAATTTACGCTTCGAAACAGTTGGCGGGAAAGCATTGCATCGGGGATCTCGATGTTGAATGCATTCTCAATGGCCAGCATCACGTGCACGGTAGCCAGGGAGGAGAGGCCCGCTGCGTAAAGATCTGCTTGGTCGTCAAGCGCTTCGACGGGCACGTCGAGCCGTGCGACGTCGCTAAGGATCTGTCGAATGATAGCCTTCATCTGGAACCTCTCGGCGGATGAGTATGATCGAAAGAAACCATTGGGCCGAATCCGTCGTGGGGCTTCAGTGCGCCGCCGCACAAGCTCGCCACGTTGGTAGCCCATCTGCTCGCGTAGCTCATCTCGCGGCGAGCGCGCTGCTGCTGTGACGTCCCGATGTGCGATGAGAAGTACATCCGAAAGCTGCCGCGATCGTGTCGAAATTGCGCGACCGGAAATGACCGAAGTCTTCAGGCATAACGGCTAGATCATTTGCGAAATGCGAATAGGAATCTGAACACTTCAACTGCCAGGCAGATTTCTCAGGCTTCCGCCCGGGATCCGGAGCTTTCTCGGCGAGCTTAACTCGGCCAAAAACGTGCTTTCGCGCTTCCGGGCCCAGAATCGTACCCTCTGCAGACCGACCCTCCGCGTCACATTCAACTCAAAATCGCTATGACGGTGCCCCTGACAGYGGGAGCTGCGTGTAGCTAGCTCATTGGCTTAAATTTTGCCCAATCGTCCTTTGCGCGCGGGAACAGAGTGTGCTCTCTTGACTGCGAGCATGCGAAGCGCATGCCGTTTCCCCAAAATGACACGTAAGAGTTGACCATGGACAAAGCAAAAGTACCAACAGACCAACGTGCAGCTCACGGCCTCCTGGCAGACGACCATCGTGCGGCCAAGAAACTGTTCAAGCAATTCGAGGAAAGCTCCAGCATAAGTTGCGAAGTCTGCGTCAAGAATGAATGCCCAATTCTCGACCACTTGGAACGCATACGCGCGCAGGTCGCGTTGGCACGCGAATGGGCCGCCGTTACCGGACGCTGCATGAGATCGACCAGGAGCGCAATGCTGCTTACGCACGGCGCAGTTCCCTGGGATGATTAATGTATTTCGTCGGCGTGAGCGTGCGTGAGGGAATGCGCGCGGTGCAGGGGGCGGAGGCTTTCCTGCCCATTCGACGCATTGAAGGTCCCGAATTGCCGCTTGGAATTTGGGTCCTGCTGATCGGGCCAATCAGGACGGGCGCGCGGAGGCAACCTCCGCACCTGGGCGGTGGCGGCTGCGACTGAGCGCCCTAGCGAAACCAGGTGCCGGCGCGCAAGAGGGTCGGGCCTGGTCCGCGATTCAGTCTATCTTCAGTCCTAGCCCCGGTCGCCACCCCGGTTTGCCATCAACAGGCCCAGGATAATGCCGACCCCGACCGCCACGCTCATGGAACGCAGCGGCTGATCCTTAACATAGGCGGCGGTATCCTCGGCTCGCCGGGAGATTTGCTGGCGCACATTTTCCGAGATGCCCTTTGCGGCATCCCTGGTCGCGTTCATCTTGCTCAGGAACTCTTCCTTGGCCTCGTCCAGCGCAGCCCCGGACAGGGTGGGAATGCGGCTGATCAGGTCGTCGAGCTCCCGCTTCAAGCCGTAGGCTTCGCTGCGTGCGACCGCACCGACCTGTTTGCCGGCGTCCTTGGCAGCGTCCAGGATGTTTGTGGTTGCCGTGCCGAACTTGCCGGCGATACCCGGCGAATCGTTCTGGACGGAGGATTGGGTATTGCCTTGGGTTTCCATTAGTCGTGCTCCTGAAAGTCGGTCGTTCGGCATCAGGTCATCGCGCGCCGGACACGCCGCGCGGTACCCCGTGGTCGTCCGCCTGCTCGTCGGCGGCGCAGGCCAGGTACACAGCGCATGTTTCATGCCATGAATGCATCATTGCCCCCAAGTGGAGCGCGCTCTGGCCAGGCATCGCCGGTCGGTCACTGCGGGGAGCAGCGCGGCAGCCGTGATGCGACCAGAACCAAGCCCTCGCGGCGAATCCAGCAGCCCTGCCTCTCGCGCACGGCTGCATAGAAAATTACCGGCCTTGAAATTCCTCCCTCGGCCGGAGGTTGGCAAAATTTCGGAGATCCTGCTCGACGTGCGTGGCGGACGCATACGCTGTGCTGACCAACGGTGGCTTCCTCGGAATGGGCGATTCCCTGCATGCCAGTCCCTGGGGCGCGCTCAGCCTGGACACCGACGATAAGTGCTTCAGCACCGGTGTGACCGCGCAACGGATCAAGAATGCGCCGGGTTTTCCTATCTGATTTATGAATAATTCCATGGGAGCGCAGCGAGCGGTGCGCGTGCGCGGCAGGGCGAGCGGGTGGCGGCTCAGGGTCAGTCCGGGCTTTTCATCGGCGACAACTAAAGGAAGGGAGCAAGGTCCGTGCAACCTTTGAGAAGGTTAGTGGCGTGGCAACGGTGACGAATATCGAGCCGGAATAAGCGCCCTACGGATTAGGCAATGCTGCCTGTGGCCCCGCCGCCACAACCTCGTGCACGAAGCGGAGCTTGTCCACCACGACAGGGCTCAGTGCGAACGGATAGCCATCCGGCACGCCCAGGCTTCGGTTGAGGCTGTTGCGCACGTAGGTGAGCGGAAACCACCGATTCATCAGACTTTGAAAGCTGGCATCCTCGACGGGTGTCTGGTCCGTCAGGGTAGGCTCTCCGACTGTGGCTGGCTTGAGCGCAAGCCCGCATGCCGCGGCGGTGTCCACGGTATCGACGATGTGGAGATAGTCTGCCCAGGTTTCGGCCCAGTCCTCCCACGGGGGCATGGCCGCGTAGGCGCTGACRTAGTGCCGAGGTGGGTGCAACGCCTGGACGCCGTGTATAAAAAGAAATGAGCTCATCTGGATCGCTCGCCTTCTACCTGCGACTGCATCGCAAGGCTGGCAATGCCATCAAGTACACCCCGGACGGTGGCGTCATCGATCTGAGGATCAAACGGCAGGGCGAAGATGCGGTGCTGAGCATCACCGACAACGGCATCGGCATCCGCAAGGAGTTTCTTGCCAGCATTTTCGAGATCTTCGTGCAAGCCGAACCGGCTACCGACCGCCGCGCGTCAGGACTCGGCCTCGGGCTGGCCCTCGTGCGCAAGCTGACCGAACTCCATGGGGGGACCGTGACGGCCACCAGCAACGGGCAGAATGTCGGGAGCCGGTTTGTCGTGCGCCTGCCGGCACTGCCGGACGGCACGCCAGCGGCTGCGCCCGAGCCCTTGCACACCGTGACGGCTTCGGTCGTTTTACCCCGCCGCATACTCGTGGTCGACGATAACTGCGATGCTGGCGACAGCATCGCGACGTTACTTCGCCTGGACGGCCACGAGGTGCGGGTCGCGCGGGACGGCTCGAGTGCCCTGACATGCGTGGATAACTTTCATCCCGAGGTCGTCTTGCTTGATATCGGCTTGCCAGATATCGACGGCAATGAAGTGGCACGGCTGATCCGGGCGAACCCCAATCTGCCCGATGTCCGGCTGGTGGCCCTGAGCGGATACGGGAGGCCGGAAGGAGGCCTCGGCGAACGGCGGGATTTTGATCACTATCTGGTCAAGCCAGCCGCATTGACGCAGTTGAATGCCTTGATTGCCATGGGCGCAAAGCGCGTATAGGCAGCAGGGCGGGGCATTCACATACTGTGCCCCATCACATCACTTCTGCCGTGGCGCCAACACCTTGCGGTCGGGCGCTTCCAGCTTGCCCGCACGGCGCAGACTTACCGCCTCGGCAATCGCGCCGGCCACATTGTCCACYTCGCGCGGCATCGCCTGGTCGTGATCGAGGTCAGCATGGCTGGTGGCGTACGGGCGCCAATAGCCGATATAGCGGTCGAGTTTCGCCAGATGCCTGCGTCTATCAAGCCCATCCAGTCCATCCAGTCGCACAATGCGCGTCGCACACCATCGATTCCGGCCACGTCGCCATGTACCGCCACACCGTAGACGCGCCCGGCCAAGTGCTTGGGGTAGTCCCAGCCCCGCAATTCCAGCGCCTTGGCTTGCTCCGGCTTTTGCCATGCGTGCTGCTCGGATCGGGGTTACCGCCATCGGCACAGACCAGCCGGTTAATCATCAGCTTGAGCGGACTTGTGGCCTGATACCAATAGACCGGCGAGACGATCATCACGCCATGGGCGCCTACCCAGCGCGGATAGAGCGCGTTCATCCAATCGTTGACCTGGCCGAGCGAATGATTGGGATAGCAACTGCATGGCCAATGGCAAAGTGGCATGGCCGTAAGCTGCGCCGCCGTCGGATAGATGAGCGCAACAGCACGAAGATTAATGCCAATCAAATGTTGTGCTCAGCGTGACGGGGGACCGGCGGGGCGCATGTCCCGTGGCTACAGGCATTTTGCCGCGCGAAGGAAACTTCGGCCATGCAGCAACAGAGGGCAGGACAAATGTCCCGCCAGCTAATAATCCCTATTGGCCGATGTTCTTCCCATAACCGCCCTTACCAACTTTCGCGCGGCCGAGCATTTACCCCTCAACCCGGCCCCATCCCCTTCGGACCTGCACCACCACCGGTAACAGCGATACGACGATAATTGCTATCGTCAGCCAACTCATATGCGAACGCACCCACTCGATGCCGCCCAGCCAGAAGCCGGCAAGCAGTAAGCCACTTCCCCACACCACCGCGCCGAGCACGTTGAAGGCAGCGAAGCGCCGGGGGTGCATGCCAGTCAGGCCGGCGAGGAAGGGGGCCACGCTGCGGACGATCGGCACGAAGCGCGCGATGGTGATGGTCGAGCCCCCGTAGTGATCGAAGTAGGCACGAGTCTTTGCAATATATTGCGGCTTAACCCAGCCACCGCGCAGCAGATGCTGACCCAGGGGGGACCGGCCTATCAGGTAGTTGACGCCGTCGCCGACAATGGCTGCGGTGCAAATCATTGCCATTGCTGGTAGCGGCGACAAACCATTGACGCCGAGGAATGCGCCAGTCGCGAACAGCAATGAATCACCCGGCAAAAACGGCAGAATGACGAAGCCGGTCTCCAGGAAGATGATGGCTGCCACGAACAGCACGCCGGTGACCCAGTTCTGGGCCAGCATCGACATAATTTGCTGGTCATTGAAGAGCCAACTGAGCAATCCGGTGGATAACATGCGATGTCCCGGACCTTAACGTCGTCCGCCGAGCCGGTCAAACGTGCCTAAAAGATCCGTCAATGCTTGCTTGCACTCCACCGCATTTGGTGTGGTAGACCGCACTGCTCCGAGCGCGCGGTCGATGGCCTTGTCGGCGACGTGCCAGTCCGCGGCGGCGCGCGGCTTCAGGCCGGCTTCGGCGTTATCCCACGCAACCTCTAGGTCCTTGATCCTCGTCTTTGCCGCGGGTAGATTGCCCTTTTCAACGAGCAAGGCCACGTCTGCAGCGATCACGCGAAAGGCGGACAGGTCGCCTAGCCTGGATTGCGTGGGCGTGTCCGCAGGAGTGGCCGCCACAGCGATGTGAGGGAGGAGGGCGAGGGCCGCGGAAACACTTGCGTAGCTTGGCGCCAGCACGGCTGCGGCGAGCAAGGCCGCGTCAAGTCGGCGGTGAATGATGTGTCGCTTCATGTCGTACTCCTAAAGGATTCGCGTGATGCATTACGAGGTGCGAGGGGCGGGATTACCGGGCCCGCGCTGACTAACATTCCGTTGGGCGATGGCGACCATCAGAACGATCACCGATAGGAAGATCGCGCTTGTCACCAAGGCGCCGAGACCAACGCCGCCATACTCGTGCGACTGTGACAACATGTCACCGAGCGAAGCGCCCAGGGGACGCGTGAGGATATAAGCGATCCAGAACGCCAAGACAGTGTTTAAGCCACAGTAAAAGGCCGCGACGGTGAGCGCGATCAACGTGCCAAATGCCACGCAGCCGAGTCGGAATCCCAGTCCCAGGGCTTCGGTGGCGAGGTCGCCTGCTGCGGTGCCCAGTGCAAATGTGCAAAGAATCGCAGCCCAGTAAAACAGCTCTCTTTGGGGGCTATCTATGGATTGGATAGATAGCGTCCTTTCTCGGCCGTACCAGAGCAGGAAAACCCCAGCGAGCAGGATGGCGAAAAGCGCGGTGCTTAGGTATAAGCTCACGCCTAAGCCGTCAGTCAGAGCGTCGGTGATCTGGGTGCCTACTACGCTGACCAGCACTACCGTCAGCCAGTAAAGCCATGGAACGTAACGACGCTGCCGCACGTGGGTGAGCAAAGCAAGGCACAGCAGACCGAACATACCAGCACGTGTGGCCGCCTGTCCCAGTCCCGCATTGACAGCGAGGTAATCGGCACCAGTCTCGCCAACGGTGGTCGACATAATCTTGATGATCCAAAAACCGAGGGTGACTTGCGGCACCTTGTTCTGCCAATTGGACATGGGATCTTGCAGTACGGTGGGCATAAAGGGCTCTCCGATTCGGTCAGCGGGTTGGCGTGCGCAGTCGCATCTGGCCAGATACATGGTCGCGGTACGCAACCAACTGGATACCCGACACGGAAACGGGCAGCAAAGGATGGAGTTAAGGCTAACGCCGTATGCCTTAAGGAAGAATTAAAGGAACGACGTTTGGGCGAAGTGACTAAGGCAATACCGGCCGGCGCCGGCAACTGAGCGTTTTCCCATCGCGGGATGGCGCGTGGCACGGGGACAGCCGGCCGCATACGGCGAGGGGAGTGCCTTTCCGATGCCTATGCGGCGATGAACGTTCGCAAGGTTAGATCAATGCCTGGCCCCTGGCCCAAAATGTCGATGAAGCCGCTACGCCTGGCGGCGTGCTCCAACGCGGCGCGCATAAGTGGCGACAAAAAAGAGGGCGGGGAGTTCGTCGGCGTTCCGGTAGCCTCCACCCTCGGCGAAACAGCGGAGCCTGGCAGTGCAGCGGGGTGAAGGGGGAGCAGCAGGACTGGACTCCTACGCGGAGGGGGGCGCGGCGGTTAGACCGTAAGCGCCCGGCGAACGCGCCTTGACAGCGCACGACGCGGTGGCGGGAGAAACAGGCATGACCTCGAAGAGGCTGCCGACTGTATTCGCTTACGAGTAGCTACAGGCCGCTATACATGACGAATCCCTTGGTCCAAGCAATGTGACCTTCTTCGTCAGCCTTCCAAAAAACCTGCGCGGACACATCGTATGGCAATGGACCCTTTCCCTTGCGGAAGAACTCCGCACGATGGATGGAGATGTCACTCCTACACACACCATCAATCTTAAACTCCTGATTCCGAAGCGCATTTTCGAGCGCGGCCACAGGTGACCCAGGCGGGAATAATGTTCGCAGCCGAGCGTCGAACTCTGGCGAGATTGCCAGCTTCCCGCCCCATCCCTTCAGCATCTCCACTTCCGTCTTGTTGCTGGGCGGGCACGGACTCGCATGGCCGCCTCCAGCCGTCACATTGCGCAACAATGGTGGTAAATCGTTTGCCTTCGGTACCGGACCACACCCCACAGACAACAGGCTGACCAGGCCGATCCAGACCAGCGATCGGACAGATATACGTCTGCGGTAGGCGTGCCTCATTTTTTTCACCAAGGCCTCACGGCCGGACTAGCTCTCCTTCTGGCCGGGTTTTGGGTGGCTACGTTATTGGGGGAAGGGCGGATGTCTGTCTGCGCCGCCAACAACTCAAGTCAGCCGTCGGCGCGCTGGCCCTCAGTTCCGGATTCCCAATCAATATTTTCACGATGGTGAAAGTACTGGGTTGTGACCATGGCATCCCGCGGACACTCAACGGTCGTCTCTTGCCACGACCCTTCTCCGCCGGTCGACCGGTCTAATTGTTCTGACTGAAGTCGCGACAAGAGCGGTCGCCCGGTTCGGTGTTGCGACCGTCGCCCGCAAGTTGGATGCCAGGTTTTGGCAGACGATCAGGCGGCAATGCAGGAAATCAGGCTTATGTTGTCGGATCCGCCAATGACGAGCCGAACGACAGGTTGCTCCCGCAAGATCGCGAGATGCTCACGCTTGCGTCGACCAGCGCTTTGATTGCCTTTGTCTTGATGCGCCGGACATCGGGGCTTGCGCCGATTAGCGTCAGACACGCGACTGCCTCGTTCTGAACATCGAGAATCGGCGCGCTCACAGCGGACAGTCCTGGGATGAGAACCGATTCCGCTTCGTCGTATCCGACTCGCCGGATCGTCGAAAGACGCTCAAGCAACTTCACTGGCGGCTGTTCATGGTTCTTCGAAACGGCCAACTCGATCAGGTCATCTCTGACCTGATCGGGGGTGAAGGCGAGCAGCACGCGACCCGTTGCCGAATTTGTCAATTGGAATGTCGAGCCCACCGACAACGTAGTAATGAACGGCACATAGCTGCGTTCCCATCGCACGATAGTGGGGCCGCGATCGCCGAGCACACAGAGGAGGGCGGGCAATCCCGTGATAGAAACTAGCTGTGGCATTGCTTCACTGGCGAGGCGCAGATGATCAATACGCGCGAGGGCAGACGCGCCGATGCGTACCGCCGTCGGCCCAAGGTCGTAGAGACCGGTGACTTCATCCTGTACCGCGAGACCGCTTGCCATTAGGCTCGCGAGGTAGCGATGCGCGAGGCTGTTTGGCATGCCGATGGCGCGCGCCAGATCGCGGAGGGGTGTCGCCTTACCCGCCTCGACAAGCGCAAGAAGAACCTCCGTTGCCTTGTCGGCCGACTGAATCCGGCGTCGTCCTCCGCTATTGCCGGCAGCAGTCGGTGGCGGGTCGTCCGCCGACACCGCCGATGGTTCTGCGATGGTTTTTTTTGCTTCTGTCAAAGCCGTCGATACTCCTCTCGGAAGGGGGCGAACCTCGGATTCAGGGTGCGCGAACGATTTTTGAGTTTATCACGGGCGATGACACGGGAATTCAGCCAGCTCCAGGCAAGCAGATGACGCGCGCATCGGCATTGCGGAGGCGGAGCGGCAAAATGCGCTGATAGTCTGTGGAGGTGTACCAGGCCGTGGCGTCCTCGGGGCTCTCGAACTCCAGAACCACGAACGTCCCGGTTTTGGCGTTGCCCTCGAGCACGTGGGGCGTGCCTCCCCGAATCAGGAACACGCCGCCATAGGAATCCAGCGTGGGCTGGACCTTGCTGGCGTACTCATCCCACTCCGCGCCGGGGGTGGATGTCTACCTCGGCAAAAATGTAACCTTTCGTCATGTCGTCTCCCGTCAGAAGGATGAGGTGAAGTTCGCTGGAGCGTCGCAGGCCACCGTTCCCATCTTTGCCGGAATCGAGACTTCGAGAAGCTCGAGGTCTGGTGAGATCGCCAACTCGTTGTGCTTGAGTCCGCCAGGGATCAGGAGCGATTCTCCCGCGCTGACGCGAATATGGCGGCCGTCCTCGAAGACCAGGTCGACCCAACCGCGCAGCGTATAAATGAACTGCGAATCGCAGAGGTGATAGTGCCACCCGGTTTGCTGCATTTCGCCCGTTGCAAGAGTTATCTGCGCGCGCATGCGGCCATCCGTGGCAGTCGTCACGCCCAGGTCCCGATACTTGAAGAATGAGCGGCGTCCCGGCACCAGTGGCGCCGTTTCGGGCGTGGCATAGGAAAGCCTTTGCGCAAGCGCTTCGGCGTCGGCAATCGACGTGGCGGAATGAACGTGTTCGGTGGATGAGTCCATGGTCTGCTCCGTGGGTGTTGTCGTTGTTAAAGTTGCTGATTGGCGGGTTGCCGCCGTGGTGCCCCGCGTACCAGCACGGTGGCGCGTTCTTCCACACTCTTGATGATCGAAGTGAAATCGTCCTGGCCGCGTCCTTCTTCCATTGCCGTTTGCCAGACGCCCCGGGCCTGCTCYAGAACGCGCGCCGGGAYGCSCAGATTGCGGGCCTCTGCGATGGCGAGCTCCACATCCTTTGCGAGGATCGACATGTGTGCCCCGAAGTCGAACGATCCAGGGAGGGCGAAGCGAGCAAGTATGTCTGCTGCCGCGCTCTGGCCGGTGCTGGATCGGATGACGTCGGCCATGGCGTCGGCGTTCAGGCCTGCTTTGGCGCCCATTGCCAACGCCTCCGATGCAACGGCCATGTTGGCGGCCAGCATGATGTTGTTCACCAGCTTCATCGCCTGTGCCTGGCCGGGCTGATCGCCCAGCTTGTGAATTGTCTTCGCGATGCGATCCAGCGAGGGCATGGCGCGCGCAATGTCATGGCTCGCGCCGGCCAGCATGATGGACAGCGTGCCCGCACGCGCGGCGGACGGCCCACCACTGACTGGCGCGTCCACCGTGGCGATATGCTGACGCTGAAGTCTCTGTGCGATGGAGGACACCGCAGTCGGACCGATCGTCGACATCTCGATGTACGTATGCAGCGCGTTGCCGGCCGCCACGCCGTCCTGGCCGAAAATCGCCGCTTCGCATACCGCCTGGCTTGGCAGGCAGGCCATGACGATGGCGGCGGCATCCGCCACCGAACGTGGACTGGCATGCGCCACTGCGCCAGCGTCCACAAGTCGCGACACGGCTTCCGCGTTAGGGTCGTAGACGTGCAGTCGGCACCCGGGATGAATAAGCCGCATTGCCATCGCGGCACCCATGTTGCCAAGGCCTAAAAAGCCGACTTGGGTAATCTTGCTCACGTTCGTATGTCTCCGTATCTGGGTAGATTTCCGCGCACCGCGTCTACCAGTCGGTGCCGCGCGCGTCGTGCTTCGGGTAATGTTGCAGTGCCGGCCTTCACTCAGATCAACAGTTCGATCAGGAAGGGGCCGTCCTGGCGGAAGCTCTGCTTCATGAGGTCGGCGCACTGCTCGAGCGTCGTTGCGCGTGCGGCCTCCACCCCCATGCCGTTGGCGAGCCTGACCCAGTCGAGATCGGGATTCGACAGATCCAGCATGCTCATGGCCGTGGGCCCCGGTAATGCCCCGACGTTCTCGTATTCGCCGATCAGGATGTTGTACTTGCGGTTGGCCAACAAAATCGTCGTGCAGGGGAGTCGTTCACGTGCCTGCGTCCAAAGCGACTGAAGCGAATACATCGCCGAGCCGTCAGCCTGCAGGCTGATGACCCGTCTCGAGCCCCCACAGGCCACCGCCGCGCCGGTTGCAACCGGGAGTCCGTCGCCAATGGCACCGCCGGTCAGTGAGAGCCAGTCATGTGGTGCTGCAGCGTGGGTGAATCGGTAGAAGCTGCGGCCATACGAAATGCTTTCGTCCGATATGATCGCGTTCTCCGGCATCACGGCGGCGATCGTCTGGGCCAGCCCTTCCGGCGTGGGTACACCGGTAGCGATCTCCGGGCAGGGCTGCGCGGGCGGCATATCGACCACTGGCGCGTTCAGCGCCTCCGCCAGCGCGAGCAGGGCCGCTTCGGGATGCTGGTCGACGCGCGACAAATGATGGATCTGGGCTTCGCGCGGATACTGGAGGGAGGGCTTGCCGGGATAGGCGAAGAATCCGACTGGTGGCCTGGCGTTGACCAGGATGATGTGCCGGAACGATGCCATCATCGTGATGGCTTGATCGGTGTTGTAGGGCACCCGCTCGATCGGCAGACGGCCTCGTCCACGCGAGACCCGCCCCATCACGTACTCATATTTCAGGGTCGCGCCCGTCGCGCTGGCAATGCGCCACGCGAGCGCCTGCGCTTCGGGCAGCGCGCACTCGCCGCCAAGCAGAATCAGCACGTCATTGCTATTCTGGCGCAGAATGCGCGCCGCGTTGTCGACGGCAAACGTATCGATCGATGGCGCTGACGGTACGGGCAATGCGCGCGCGGCAGCGCCGCCCGCATCCCATGACGTATCGGAAGGCAGGATCAGCGAGGCGATCTGCCCGGGCGCGGTCCGCGCAGCGGCTACTGCGGCGGCCGCATCACGACCGACGTCGGCTGCGGACTGGCTCGTGCGGACCCATGCCGATACGGCGCCCGCGAGCGCGGCCGTATCGGCAGTGAGGGGCGCATCATACGGGCGGTGATAGGTCGCCTGATCTCCCACGATGTTGACGACCGCGCTATTCGCGCGGCGAGCGTTGTGAAGGTTCGCCCACCCGTTGGCAAGTCCCGGTCCGCAATGCAATAGCGTGCTCGCGGGCTTGCGGGCCATGCGGAAATAGCCGTCGGCCATGCCGGTCACGACGTTCTCCTGCAGTCCCAGCACACACCGCATACCTGGAATTTGATCCAGGGCCGCGACGAAATGCATTTCGCTGGTGCCGGGATTGGCGAAGCAGGTATCGATGCCCGACTCGAGCAGTGTGGTGACCAGACTTTCAGCGCCGTTCATGTTGTGTGTTCTCCGGTTCGATGAGGATGGGTCGCGTGGGGTCAGCGCGAGCAGGCAGGATCCGTCCAACCGGAAACTGCCTTGGCTTCGAGGAACTCCTCGATGCCCCAGATCCCGCCTTCGCGGGCGCGTCCGGACGCCTTGATGCCGCCGAAAGGAGATCCCGGGGCGCGCGGCCTGCCATTCATCTCCACCATGCCCGAACGCAGCCGGCCCGCGACGCGGCGGCATCGTTCGTCATCGGTCGATTGCACGTAATTGGCCAGCCCATACGGCGTATCGTTCGCGATGGCGATCGCCTCTTCCTCGGTGTCGAACGGAATAATGGAGAGCACAGGGCCGAAGATCTCCTCTCGGGCGATGGTCATCTGGTTGGTCACGTCGGCGAAAACAGTCGGCCGCACGAAGTAGCCGCATTCGTGCGCTTCGGGACGCCCGGGGCCGCCTGCAACAAGTCGCGCGCCCTCCGCCGTGCCTGTCTCGATCATCTCCTGGACTTTCCTGAATTGCGCCGCCGAGGTCAGCGGGCCGAAGAACTTCCCCGGCGCGTGCGCCGCCTCGGCCGCGAAGTTCTCGGCGATTTCCCGGGCCTCGTCGACTACGCGCGCATAGATCGAGCGCTCGACCAGCATGCGGGTAGGGGAGTTGCAGCTTTGACCGGTGTTCTTGAAGCAATGGAGCACCCCGCGTCTCACCGCATCCGCATCGGCGTCGGCAAAGATGAGGTTGGCCCCTTTTCCGCCGAGTTCGAGCACCACTCGCTTGAGTGTCTCGGCGGCGGCTTTCGATATGGCGATGCCAGCGCGGGTCGAGCCGGTGAAGCTGATCATGTCGATATAGGGATGCGACGACAGGCGCGCGCCGACCCCCGTGCCGTCACCGTTCACGAGATTGAACACGCCGCTCGGAAAGCCGGCTTCCTCGATGAACTCGGCAAAGAGCATCGAAGAGAGCGGCGCGATTTCCGATGGTTTCAGCACGACGGTGCATCCGGCCAGCAGTGCGGGCACCACCTTCAGCGTGACCTGATTCATGGGCCAGTTCCATGGTGTGATGAGGCCGGCCACGCCGATCGGCTCCATCAGGATCCGATCGTTGGGTGCATGCGTGCCGATGGAACGTTCGAACGAGAACGTGCGAAACGCGGTAATGAAGTTCCTCATGTGATACGCGCTAGCACCGACATGTTCGGCCCGCGCCATGTCGACGGGCGCCCCCATCTCCAGGCTGATCATCCGCGCCATTTCCGCGGCGCGTCGTTCGTAGATCTCCAGCAGCCGCTCGACCAGCCGAAGCCGCTCGCCCGGCTCGGTGCGACACCAGCCTGCGAAGGCTTGCCTTGCCGCCTGCACCGCGCGGTCGGCATCGATCGTATCGCCGACGGATATCACCGCGCAGGGTTGTTCGGTGGATGGGTCGATCACCGTCAGGTCTTGGGGCCGTGCGGGCATTACCCACTTCCCACCGATATGGAACTGTCTCTTATCAAGCACGTTGTCTCTCGTAGTTTTTGCGTTGCGGCGTACCGATCATGGCCGGGATGCTGCCGATGAATCGAACGGTAGAGCATCGCCTCCTCTTTGTAAATAGGGTTGTATCGTTATCCATAGGATAATTTTCTACGCAAACAACCCGGGGATCACTTTTCCTAAAATTATCCTATGGACAACGTTGAATCCCTATTTACAACCATGAATCGTCCGTCTATGGTTTGACCGACGGCGCTTTCGACCGCAATCACCATTCAGGAGACAACCACCATGACCCACCGCTTCAGCCCCATTTCTCATTTCCGTTCACGCCGCGCCGTATTGGCGCTGGGGGCCGCCATGCTGGCTGGTGCGGCGTTTCCGGCCGCGAGCCAGAGTGCGGCGTGGCCGGCACGGCCCATCCGCCTAGTGGTGGGTTTCGCTCCCGGCGGCGGAACGGACGTGATGGCGCGTGCGATTGCACAGTTGCTGAATGAAGCACTGGGGCAGACAGTGATCGTCGAAAACAAGCCGGGGGCGAGCGGCAACCTGGCGGTCGGCGAAGTCGTGAGGGCGGCGCCGGACGGGTACACGTTTCTGATTGCGCCCACCTCGGTTGAGACGGCCAACCCATATCTGTTCAAGTCGAATCTCGTCCCGTCCCGGGATCTAACGCCCGTCATGGCGATCGGACGCGCCCAGATGTATCTGGTCGCCCGTCCCACGCTTGAGGCCAGGGACGCCAAGCAGTTCATCGCTTTGGCGAAGTCGCAACCGAGCAAGATCACCATCGCGTCGGCCGGTACCGGGACGGCACCGCATCTCGCCGCCGAGCTATTCAACCAGAGCATCGGCACGTCGATCACGCAGGTGCCGTACAAAGGCTCCGCCCCTGCGCTGCAGGATGTGATGGCCGGTCAGACGGACGTCGTATTCGACCCGGGGATTGGCTTCCCCCACATCCGAAGTGGCAAGGTCAAGCTGCTGGCAGTGGCGAGCGAGAGCAGGTCGCCGTTCTTTCCGGACGCACCGTCATACGGGGACCTGGGCATCCGCAATGCGAGTCTTGATGTCTGGTTCGGGGTGTGGTCACCGAATAAGGTCCCGGCCGACATCAGCGAGCGATTTTCTGCGGCGTTAAAGAAGGTGTTGGCCTCGCCAGTGCTCAAGCAACGGTTYGCGCAACTCGGCGCCGAACCGGTGGCACTGGACAAGTTAGCTTTCCGAAACCTGCTGACTGACGAGAGCAGGCGGCTGTCAACGCTGATCAAGGAGCGCGGGATCGTCGTCGAGTAAGCACCTCGGCAGCCTCCCACCTCTGATTGTCCCGGACCCTTGCGGCCCGATTCCATATCAGCTTCCAAACCGGTCATCCGTGGCCGAATGTTCATCGCGGACTACAGCTTCTCCAGGCGGACCGATGTGTATCGGCGTACACGCGCAATGCGGCATTGAACATTTGTTCCGCCGCGATCGGCTACACAAACGGCTATTACCTCGGTACAGACAAGGATCACATGTTTGGGGTGGCGGTCGGCGTCAGGCACAAGTCCTGAGCGCGCCGGGAGACCGGCAAGGAATAGGGGGTGCACGCCCACTACGATGACGGAATGGAGTCATAACTCGGACATCGACCTGGTTCCTGAACACCCGGAGCTTGCGAGGACGTCTGCGAAGGCTCAGGCGTTCTTTGCCCCCTGTCATGGACAACGCTGCGAACTTCGCAGGGGCGCACAAATCCGCATAGGGCGGTCGAGGCGTCGCTTGCGATTCATCGAAGCTTCGACCAGCCCGACATCGTCCGGGCGTGCGCGTTACTGGGGCGTTAGCGACTGAATCCCGATTGGTGCCCCTCATCGGGATAAGGGCATCGACAGGGCCCCTGTTCGCCCCGGCAAGCGCCTAGTCGCCCCCGAGGTTCGCTGCGCCTGCGCCAGCCGGCAGGAGGCGACCCTTCTCCACCATTCCCAATCACGCATCGGAATGGCAGTTCGCAACCGGAAACTAGCCATTCAGTTGTGCCGACATCTGGCGCCAGAAGCGTACTTTGGGCGCATGCGGCTCACATTTCGGTGGCGATCTGCCTGAGCGGGTCAGTCCAGAACTTCAGTATCTCGAGGTCAAGTTTGCCGCGTTGATGTCGTATGGTCTGACTGTCAACGTCCTGCAGGAGGTATTGCCGCTCGATCTTGTGCTGGCAGCCAGCTCGATCCGGCGGCAGGTCACCACGCTCGGTCGCCGGTTGGGAGCGGAACGGGCCGCCGACGCCCGGCAGCAGGCTGAGGTGGCGGCGAACGTCCGCTCGCTCGAGATCCCGGAGCCCAGTCCGGTCCGCGCGGTCGGCATTGTCGGCGGCTACCTTCGGGGGGGCCGGCCACCGGCGCCGCCAGGACGCTGGTTTGAAGTGATCGTCGGGAAGTCCCTGCGGGATCGGGATGGCGGAAATAGTTTTGCCTACGCGCACAAGCTGGAGCGCCGACCGGCCGATCGTATGTGGAACTTCCTGCTACGAGAAGGTGTGCAACCCAGTCAGCCGGTCACCTTCCTGTCGGACGGCGGGGATACCGTACGGTTTGCCCAACTCGGCTTTGGTGACCGCGATGAGTACGTTGTCGATTGGTTCCACATCGCCATGCGGGTACAGAAAATGCGGCTAACCTGTTGTTGAGCGAAATCAAGATGCCTGTCATCCGCGCATCCTAGGATGAATGCGGAAAGCCAGATTTGCGGTGACACCTGTCCCTCGCGGTAAGCTCTAGTGAATTTGGGGCTCATGCGGCTTCTTCAGGGCGGTGGCCAAAGTACGGAGGTATCTCGTGCACTGATACGGTCGATACGCTTAGTGTATTGCTCGCAGCTAGCCCTCACGGGATATGCCTACAGCACCATCCAGTCGGAGGATGCGTGCCATGGTGTCGAAGCGCGTCTCCTTGAGTCTGCGACGGTAAGCGGCGCTCATCTCGGCCAAAGGTAGCTCACCCGAGCCGCAGACCAGATCATTGTTCTGATCCTAGTGCAATGGGTGCCCATGAACGCATAGCGGATGCGCAAACTTGTGGGGGGCAGTGTCACGCGCGCGCTACTGGAGTCGACGACAGTACCAGTGCTGTTGTCGGACTGATTGGCCAGCAGTTGGGGCGTGCTTGGCCGCAGGCTGAACACAATCCAGCAATCCTGAAGGAGATGGCGCATGTACAAGAATATCTCGGTGGCGATCGACGGCAGCCACTGCAGCGATCAGGCCCTGGAAGAGGCGATCGATCTTGCCGGCGCTTGCGGCGCGGAGCTGGAGATTGTTCACGTCATTGACAGTGGATATGAATTGGCAGAGGTGCGGGTAGGCTTGGTCAGGAGGGGGCAGGAACTGCTGACGGCGGCACAGGCGAAGGCCGAAGCCAACAATCTGCACTGCCATGTCGTCCTGGTCGACGACGTCGCGGCGCTCGGTGACATTGCCAATCAGATCCGGCAAGTCGTGGAAGGCAGCCACGCTCGGCTCGTCGTGATCGGCACCCACGGACGTCACGGGGTGACCCGGCTGCTGATGGGCAGTGTAGCTGAAGGGCTTGCACACCAGTGCAAGGTGCCTGTCATGCTTGTGAGGGCACCACAGGAAGCGTGAGCCACGGATGCGGTGCAGTCGGTTCGGCAGGCGACCGGCGAGTCGGCCATCTTGCGAGCCGCGGCGCGGCTGCAGGCGAGCGAGGCGGAAGCTCAGCGCGACCTTCAGCCGGCAGTGGGGAGCAGCGGAGCAGGCACGCATGCAGGGGACGGCAGAGTGGAGGCGCCTGCTGACCAAATTGGAAGCCGCTCTGCGGCGGGCCGGGCGCGCGCAAGCGAACGCGATAGAACCTTGACACTTACCAATTCCGCACGCGCCCCGTATCCGCATGCACGAATTGCTCTTGCGGATAGAATCCCACACCGCCACCGCGCAGCGACAGGGCGGCATCGCGCAGATCCGCCAGCGGCACGCCGGGCAGGCGGATATCGATGGCCTTGCCGTCCATATGCAGGCTATGGGTGGCGACGCCGCCGGCGCCCGTCTTGCGTAGGCGCGCGTTTGTGGCCGGGCTGCGATAGCCTGAGATGACCTGGAAGGGTGCTTCGCAGGATAGTGTCTGCTTCAGGCTGTAGAGCAACGCGAACAGTTGCGGGTCGATCGAACCGACTTCGCCGGAATAGTGATCGCGCAGGAACCGGTTGAGCGCGGCCAGCGCCTCGGGCACGAACTGCTCGCCCACGGCGTAGACGATGGCAATGCGCTCGCCGGTGTGGGTATGGTCGAAGGCGAGGCTGCGGGCAGCCGGCAACGTTGGCAGGGCCGCAAGCGCGGGGTGGGCCGGTAGCGGCAGCAGCATGCCGGCCAGGGCGAGTTCGCCGGTGCGGCGCAGGAAAAGGCGGCGAGGGTCGCTGTGCGGTCCGGTCATCGAACACTCTCCCTTGACTTATTGGCTCAATCTTGCGCGTGTACTAGTCCATGAGGAAGTCCGCAGGTTCGCGGAGCGTTGCCGCAGCGCCTCGTCCAGCACTCGGTCGAGCCCATAGATATCGGAGAAAAAATACACGCGCCCGTCGGCCTTGACGATGACCGTGCCGTACGCGAGCACCACAGGCAGCGGCTGCTGCAAGCGCAGCGTGCTGGATTGCCCTTTGTCCATGGCATCGCGAATGCGCGCTTCAGTCCAGCCTGGCATGTCCTGCAGCACAAAGCTGGCCAGGGCCGCCGGTTCCTCGACCCGGATGCAGCCATGGCTCAGGTCGCGCCGGTCCCGCGTGAACAGCCCGGGCGCGGGCGTGTGATGCAGGTAGATGTTGTCGTTGTTGGGGAAGATGAACTTGATGTCCCCAAGCGCATTCATCGGCCCCGGGCGCTGCCGGATGCGCATCTGCCCGCGCTGGACGGCATCCAGGCTGGCCGCCGACAGCGTGGTCACCGCCTTGCCGTCGGCACCGACGAATTCGAAGCCCTGCCGCTCGAAATAACCGGGGTCGCGCCGCAGCCTGGGCAAGGTCTCCGCACGCGCAATAGAGGGTGGCACGTTCCAGTACGGGCTGAACTCGATGAAACGCATGTCTTCTTTGAAGAGCGGTGTCCGCGTGTCGAGCGCCTTGCCGACGATGACCTTCATCTCCACCTTGACCTGGACGTTACCGTCGTGGACTTCATAGGCGCGCAGCACGAACTCCGGCACGTTGACCACGATCATGCGCGGGCTCTCCAGCAGCGGCGTCCAGCGCAGGCGCTCCAGCGTCAGTTCGATCTGCCGCACGCGGCTGGCGGGCGAGGCATTCAACTGCGCTAGTGTGCTGGCCCCGATAGCGCCATCGGCCTCCAGCCCGTGGCGGGCCTGGAATGCCTTGACACCTTCCACCAGCGCGCCTTCGTAGCGCTCCGGGACGGGCGTGCCCGTGGGCAGGTCGCCCAGCGCGATCAGTCGCTGCGTCAGCACCGGCACGCCAGCGTAGGCCTGGCCATGCGCCAGCTTCTTGCCCGGTAGCGGCGGCAGCGGCGCCTGCCAGGCCGGATCACCTGCCAGCGCCCGGTAACGGGCGAGTGCCTCGCGCAGGGTGCCATACAGGGGAAACGACGGCGCCGCCTGCTGGACGGCCCTCGGCAGGCTGTGCCTGGCGACGGCTGTGCGCAGGTAGGCCGAAGGATCGAACTGCCCATCCGGTGCGGCGGCAAAATTCTCGTGGATCTGACGCGGCTCGACGCGGCCGCCGTGCAGGTCGGACAGGTAGCGCAGCATTGCGCCCGTCAGATCGCCATCAAGCCGCGCCACCGCTTCCGGTGCCAGTGGCGGCCCTTGCGCGGCCTGGTCAAGCGCACGATGCAGGACGTCGGCGTCATAGTCGCGGGGCTCCAGCCCGTCGGCCGCGGCGGCGACCAGGATATCCGCGGCCTGCCGCGCGTCGGCAGTGGGGTGGCCGTGCGAAAACCAGAGCGCGACATCCGTGGCCAGCACTCCCGCATGCCAACTCGAGGCCCATGCGGCCAGCAAGCCCGCCACGATTCTGGGCGTGCCGGCGCGGCGGATCAGCGACACGCCTAGCACCAAGCTGCGCGCCGCCGGCGCGACGCCTATCATCCGCGTTCTGCGCTCATTCAGGGCGCTCGCTGCGGACCATCAGCACAGGCTTGTTGCTCTTGTGCACCACGCCTTCGGAAACGCTGCCCATGATCAGGCGCCGGAAGCCGCGGCGGCCGTGCGTGCCAATTACGATGAGATCCGCACTCCAGCGATCGGCTTCTTCCACGATGGTGGTGGATATCTGCCCGGGGGAAACGGGCTTTTCGAGAATCTTCGTCGTATGCGCGATACCCGCTTCCGACAGGCGCCTGGCGGCGGCTGCCAGCGCATCGCGCCCCACGGCCAGGATGCTCTCCATGAGCTTGTTGGCATCGTAGCTGYCAGTGGAGAAGAAGACATCGCTATCGTCCGCCACGAAGAGCACCTTGACCTCGCTGCCGGTAGCCTTGGCGACGGTGATGGCCTGGCTCAGGGCGAGGTCGGAAGAGTGACTGCCGTCCACCGCGAGCAGTATTCGCTGATACATGGTTCGTGCCTCTTGGCTGGATATAGGGAGGTGTGCGCGCATGGGCGCCGCCGCCATCTGCAGCATAGGGGGCGGGCCAGATGCCGTATTGACCTGCATCAAGACACCGGCAGCAGGCAGGCTAGGCGATGCGCAGTACCGCCGCGCCGGCCAGGCGGCCCGCGCGCAGGTCGGCCAGTGCGGCATTGGCCTGCTCCAGCGGATAGACCGTCGTGGTGGTGCGCAGCGGCGTGGCGCGGGCGATTCGCATCAGTTCCAGCCCGTCGTCGCGCGTGAGGTTGGCCACCGACACGATCGACCGCTCCTCCCATAACAAGCGATAGGGGAAGGCCGGAATATCGCTCATGTGGATGCCACCGCAAACCACGGTGCCGCCCTTGGCGACGGCTTGCAGCGCCATCGGCACCAGCGCACCCACCGGCGCGAAGATCAGCGCGGCATCGAGCGGCTGCGGCGCGGGCTGGTCGCTCGGACCGGTCCAGCAGGCCCCGGTGTCGCGGGCGAGCTGGCAGGCGGCGTCGTCGCCGGGGCGTGTGAAGGCGAAGATCTCGCGCTGCTGGGCTACTGCGATCTGTGCCACCAGGTGGGCGGCCGCGCCAAAACCGTAGATGCCGATAGAACGGACGTCACGGGCGTCTCCCGCCATGCACAGCGTGCGGTAGCCAATCAGGCCCGCGCACAGCAAGGGCGCAGCATGCACGTCGTCGTAGTGCTCCGGGACGGGGAAGCAATAACGGCTGTCGGCCACCACATACTCGGCGTAGCCGCCGTCGCGCGTATAGCCGGTGAACTGCGGCGTATCGCACAGATTTTCGCGATGCGCTGCACAATAGCCGCAGTGCCCGCAGGTCCGACCAAGCCAGGGCACGCCTACCCGGTCTCCGGGGGCGAGGCCCGTCACGCTTGCGCCGCAGGACTCCACCCTGCCAACGATTTCGTGGCCGGGAATCAGCGCCGCCTTAGGGTGCGCGAGTTCGCCGTCGAGAATGTGCAGGTCGGTGCGGCAGACGCCGCAGGTGCTCACGGCAATGCGCACTTCGCCGGGGCCGGGAACCGGCACGGGGACGCGCGCCAAGCGCAGGGCTGGCCCGGTGCCGTCGAAGATCATCGCGCGCATCGTACCTTGCATGTTGCCATCCTCCGCGAACGCCCCCAGAGGCACCCAGCATTCATGCTAGGCGACGCCCGCCGCCGCCGCTTGATTCGCGTCAATGGCGCGCGCCAGGCGGGCGTCCCATACAGTTTCCGATGCCATGATCCGCATCTGCACCGAGCGCGTCCGAGCATACACGCTAGATGCATCCAAGGGCGGCGCGCAGGCGTGTGCGTGCCGGCCATCCGCCGATTTCGCTGATGCTGGAGGTGCATGAAGTACAGCAAGATACTGTTTGCGGTGGACGGCAGCGCTTTGGCCAATCGGGCGCTGGCGGAGGCGCCTCGCCCGGCGACTGCGATAGGCTCCGAGCAGGTGGCGCACGTGATCGATAACAGCTATCTCAGGTATGAGGTGGACTATGTCGACCTGACAGACCTGCGCGCCAGCCTGCTCGAGGGTGGACAGATCCTGCTGGACGAAGCCAAGGCCAAGGCTACGGTCCAGAAGGCGGCATGCAACGCGCCGTTGGCAGAAGGGAGCGCCGGCGCAAGGTCGGCGTAAGCCGAAGTAAGCAAGGGGCATCGGCTTGACCTGAGYCAATAGCCCTATCCAGGCGTTTCCTAGACTGGATACAGGCCTCCCAACCGCGCAGAAATGTCATGGATTACGCCAGCATCATGGTCCATCTGGACACCAGTCCACGAGCGCTGGACCGGCTTGAAATCGCTGCCCGGCTCGCCGTCGCCCGCCATGCACGGCTGATCGGGCTGTTTGCCGGCTTTATGCCTGATGCTGCCTGGTTTTACTTGATGCAGGGGGCTGCGACCTATATCGACGAGGACCGCCAGCGGCGCAGCGATGCACGCGAGGCAGTGCGCCGCCGCTTCGAGGCCGCAACGCAGGACCTTGGGGTGGAAATCGAGTGGCGCGCAGTGGAGGGCGATCCATTGATGATGGCACTGCGCGAGGTGCGCGAGGCCGACCTTGTCGTTGCCGGGCAATACGATCCGGCCGCCCCGGACAGCTTTGTCGCGACCCAGTTCCTGGAAAGCATCATCCTCGATGGGGGGAGGCCGGTCCTTGTCATTCCATTCGCCGGCCGGTTCGCCGTGCCCGGCGCACGTGCCATGGTGGCGTGGGACGGCGGGCGCGAGGCCGCTCGCGCCTTGCATGACGCCATGCCCCTGATCGCCGGTGGYCAGGCCAAGGTGCTTTGTGCGCAAGGCGCGCGCGCGCGGCCCGATGCGAGCCCGCCGAGCCATGCTGTTGCTGCGCTGGCAAGCCATGGCGTCCACGCAGACATCGAACACTGCCAGGAAGGATCGGACATCGCCATCGGCGAGACCTTGCTCTCGCGCGGGGCGGATTTCGGCGCCGATCTGGTGGTGATGGGCGCCTACGGGCGCGGCCGCCTGCGCGAGCTGGTACTGGGCGGTGTCACCGCGGCTTTGCTGGACACCATGACGGTGCCGGTACTGATGTCGCATTAACTGCCGGCACTGCGTCGCCACGATACACAAGCGCACCGGAGAACACGATGAAGAGCGATGCGAAACTCAGGCAGGACGGCCGCGAGGAACTGGAGTGGGTCCCCCAGATTTGTGCCGCGGGCATCGCTGCCCAGGTCAGCGACGACGCCAGCAAGGTCATGTTGTCCGGCACGCTGCGCAACTGGGCCGAGATCCGAGCCGCCCGCGAGACGGCATGGTCCGCACCGCGCGTGACTCAGCTGGTGGCCCGCATGATGGTGGGGCCATGACGCGCACATTGCCGCCTGCCGCCAAGCAGCGGCGCCTGGCATGCCAGGCGCTCGCCGGAGTTGCCGTGCTGTGCTGCACCGCAGGCCTGCCTGCGGCCGCGTGGGCTGGTGCCGCCGACAAGGTCGTGCTGGATGCCGACGAACTCGATGCACTCTGCGAAGCCGTGCTGGCGCGCTTGTACGCACGCAATCCTGGCGCGCGGGCCTTGGCGGGCAAGTCCAGCGGTGTGCTGGTCTTTCCCGATGTGCTGGCCGGTGGCGCAGTGGCAGGCGTGGAGCAGGGTGACGGCATGATGCGCGGCGTGGGCGGAGACAAGGCCTATTACCGGCTCATAGGCGCATCGCTCGGGGTGCAGGCGGGCATGGGATCCAAGGCGGTCGTGCTGGTGTTCCTGACCGAGCAGGCGCTTGAGCGCTTTCGCGCCAGCCAGGGCTGGACCGTGGGTGTGGACGGATCGGTATCGATCCTGAGCCTGGGCATCGGGGCCAGCATAGACAGTAATACCGTGCGGGGTGACATTGTGGGCTTCGTGCTGACCAACAGCGGCATCATGATCAACCTGTCGCTCGTCGGCACGCGGATAACGCGGATCGAGAGCTGAGGAGCCATCGATGGAAAAGATCCTGATCGTTTATTACTCACGCACCGGGACGTCGCGCCAAGCCGCGGAAGAACTGGCTGCGCACACCGGCTGGCCGATCGCGGAAGTCGGCGACCAGGTCAGCCGCGCCGGCTTGCTGGGCGATGCCCGCTGTGTACTGGACGTCCTGTTGCAGCGGCATGTAGGTTACCGCTACGCTGGCCCTTCACTGGACGAGTACCAACAGATTGTCATCGTCGCGCCTGTCTGGGTTGGCCACTTGGCCGCGCCTATGCGCAGCTTCCTGCGTGACAGGCTGCCACTGACCTGTAAGACGTCGGTGGTCTGCGTGATGGCCCGGCAAGGTGGGTTCAATGCGGCAGAGGAAGTTGCCCGCCTGGCCTCGGAGGCGCCGTCACCGGTCATTGCGCTGCGCCAGAGCAATGTGGCCAGCGGGGCAGCGCTGCAGGCGCTGCGTGCCTTCGCGGCACAGGTGGAGGCAGCAAGCGCACGGGCCGACACCGCGCAACGGCCTGCCTGGCTATCGCCCAAGGAAGCCTGACCTGGCAAATCTTACGTCGATGGCACAGCTTGATCCGCATCAGCCAGTTGATCTGGCGTCGCCAATACGCACTACATGGCGCCATTCATCGCTGCCCAACGGCTCCTGCACGCGCCGCTGCCACTCCAGCACCTGAAGGTCGGCGTCGGACGGGTCCCCACCCTGGCGCGCGCGCGCGGCGATGCGTTCGCGCAGGGTAGCCAGGTCGGCACTACAGTCGACGATGGAGAACGCCACGCCCCGGCGCGTGGCCAGCGACGCAAACCGTAGCCGGTGCTCGCGTGCAAGGAAGGTCGCGTCGGCGATCATGGGGAAGCCAGCGGCACTGCCAAGCCGGCAGATTGCTAGTAGTCGCCCGTAGACGCGGGCGGTGTGTTCAGCCGTGTAAAGATCGCCTTGTGAAGCGACTTGCCTATGTGGAAGACGTTTGCGCTCAACGTCCGCGCGCACGCGCACCATGGCTGCGGCCACCGCGATCTGCTGGGCAACGGTGCTCTTGCCGCTGCCCGATAGGCCATGCATGATGGCGATCGCGCCCGGAGGCCGCGTCAGGGTAACGCTGGCCAGCGCAAGCAAATCGACGCAGCGCATCTGCATCGTCGCCATTTCCGCGGCGTTGCTCAACCCCGCCACGCTGCGCTGGTGCTCCCGCTCAAGCAGCACGCGGGCGCGCACCACGGCGCGCAGGGCCGTGTAGAACGGCAATAAAGCCAGGCCGGCATAGTCGCCGGTACACTCCAGGTAGGTATTGATCAGGCGATAGGCAAGATCTTGCCTGYCGGCATGCAGCAGGTCCATGAAGAGAAAAGCGATATCGCTGATCGTGTCGATCCAGCGCAGCCCTGCATCGAATTCGAGGCAGTCGAAAGGCGTAGGGACACCGTCGATCAAGGCGATATTGCCGAGATGCAAGTCGCCATGGCACTCCCTGATATGACCACTCTCCAGCCGCTTCTCAAAGGCGGGGTGCAGCGAAGCGGCCCGCTCGCGCAGCAGCGCCGCCAGGTGTGATGTTGCATCGGTGGCCGAGGCGAGCATGGCAACGCGCGCGATGGCCTGCTCCGCCACCGCCACGATCCGTCCTGGCGTGCCGTGCCCGCTGCTGGCCACTGCTACGGGCGCAGCCAGATGGATCGCGGCAAGCCGATGGGCCAGCGTCTCGATATGCGATGCGGTCAACCGGTCCGACTCTGCCATGCGGCAGAACAGATCTCGCTGACGGAAGCGGTGCATCTTCACCACATACTCCAGCGCTTCGCCAGTGCCTCCTACCCGGACATCCCGCTGGCCAGGGCCCGCCACAATCGGTACCAGGCCGAGGTAGAGCGCCGCCGCCATCCTGCGATTCAACTCCAGTTCGGCTTCGCAATCCGCTTTGCGTGCAGCCAGAGTGGAGAGGTCGACGAAATCCAGGCGCACCGGCTTGCGCACTTTGTAGGCAAAGGCGCCGGCCAGGAACACTTGCGAGATGTGCGTCTCGATGACGCTGACTTTGCCCACGGGATGTGGGTAGGCCGTGGGGCGCATCAACGCTTGCGTGAGTACCGCCGGTTCCATGCCGGGCCCTCCCAGGTGCCTGCCTCCCCGATCGGGCCAGGTCATATGCCCATGCTATGCACGTGGCCGGAATTCGGATTGACGCGGATCAAGTTGGCCGGCGGCGACCCGCCTATATTGAAGCTTGAAGCGGAATGAGGGTTCGGCGCGCGACGCCGCGGACACTTGTTGTCGGGGGTCCATGCGCCTGCGACGGGAGAGAGGCGATGAGGAGGTCCGAAGAAGGTCGGGGTGGCGGCTCCACGCGTTCGCGTGGCCTTGCGGCTTGCCTTGCCGCCATGCTTTGCGCCGGCTGTGCGTCGGAACCGAACTGGCTTCGCCCGCCCAAGCCAAGGGCGGAGGCCACCGTTCGTGGCGATCCCGGCGTTGCCCGCAATGGCGCCGGGGGCGACAAGATCCGGATCACGACACCTGACTTGGCGCAAGCCGCTTGCCCGCTCTCATCGGCTCATTGAGAGGATCCACCTTTCCGTGCCCGGGAGCCTGCGATGTCCAATTTGACCAAAGAGCAGATATCCAGCCTGGTCACTGTGCTGGACAGCAGAGAGCAGAGAATCCGCGGCCAGATGGACGCCGCTGCCGTTTCCCGCACTGTGTCCGCCGAGCGAGAACCGAGCGACGACTCTGATCTCGCCAAGCATGGCACTTCCATGGCGGCGTCGGCGGTGTCGGCGGGAGAGCATGCGCACGTCTTGGGCCGCGGCAGGCCCGCCGCCGCGCATATGGCCGCCAATACCCGCTCGCTGACGGCAATGCAAGTGCTACTCAAGCGCACCATGCAAGTCCCACTGCAGGCCCCTAGATCCGGTCCAGTGCGTCAAGATCCATCAGGGTCACGCGTTTTCCCTTGACATCGATGAGGCCGTCGCGCTGGAAGCGCGACAAGGTGCGGCTGACGGTCTCGAGCTTCATGCCCAGGTAGCTGCCGATCTCTTCGCGCGTCATGCGCAGCGTGAGTTCGCGGCGGGAGTAGCCGCGCACCTGCTGGCGGTCCGAGATATTGAGCAGGAATGCCGCCACGCGCTGCTCCGCGGACAGGCTGGCGAGCAGGAGCATGACGCCCGATTCGCGCACGATTTCGCTGCTTAGCATCCGGTGCACATGCTGTTGCAGCGAACGCATTTCGCGGCAGAGTGCTTCGAGCAGATGGAAGGGAATCACGCATACCGCGCTGTCTTCCAGGGCGATGGCATCGCAGGCGTGCCGCTCGGTGCAGATGCCGTCGAGCCCGAGCGTCTCGCCGGTGAGGAAGAAGCCGCTCACCTGCTCGCATCCGTTCTGGTGGGACACCACCGTCTTGAATGATCCGGAACGCAGGGCATAGATGCTCTGGAACGCGTCGCCGGCACGGTAGAGCGCTTCGCCGCGCCGCACCATGCGCCAGTTATGGATCACGGTATCCAGCCTAGTGCGATCCGCGTCGTTCAGGTTGCCACCCATGCAGATGGCGCGCATTGCGCAGCTGGAGCAATTTGCCTTGCGGGTCACACCTGCTGGCGGCGCGGTGTCCCTGTACATGGACAGGGACTCAAGGACTTCAGCACCGATGGGGGCGACAGGCATTGCCGCCGGTGTTGCCCGCTGCAGATACTCTGACATGGTTGCTTCCTTTGTCTCCTGGGCCCAGCCGGTCCGACTGGCCGCTGTTGTGGTTCGCCCTCGCTGCCGGCACCAAGCGCGGCGCTAGAGCCCCGCGCTGGCTATGCCGCTGTGGACTCCTGGACCGTACCCGTCGCCGCGCTCTTGTCCGCTGCCAGGCGGAGCAGGGCGCGGCGCAGCGCGTCGCACTCCGTGGTCTTGTCGAAAAAGAGCGATGCACCGGCCTGCAGGTAGGCACTACGCATCGGCGGCACCGAGCAGTTGCTAAGTACGACCACCGTTACGTGGCGACGCATCCGCTTCAGGTCCTGCAGCACGTTCAGCCAGGATCTTTCGTGCCGGTTCAGGCTGAGAATGACGACATCGGGCAGAAGGATCTGTGCTGCCAGCAGGGCCGCGCACGCATCCCGGGCCAATGCGAGCAGTTCCAACTCTTTGATCGATCTCAACATCCTGGTCTGCCGCGCGCCGATCAGGGTAGAGTCCTCGAGCAGCAGTACAGTCAGGAGGTCGGGGCGGGCCGGGTGGTTCATGCTTCCGAGTATGGTTAATGGCGGGGCCTCTCGAAAGAAGGGGCGGCTGAGAGTGTCGTCGGGAAAGAGAGCCTCCTTGTCAGGAAAGCCTGACAAGGGTCATCGGCTATCCGGCTGATGGCGCCAGATGCTTCCGTCTCGCAAAATTACAGGCGCATCACAATTTGCGTGTGCATTTTGCGCGGATAGCCTACCTTAACAGGAGAGTCTCCGGCGGCCCCCGGCAGGACTTGCCGAGGATCCAGAAGCACTCCGTGACCAGCCATGGCGATCAAAGAGCCTCCTTCACCGAATCTGCCTTCTGCGGCGAAGACATCGCTTCATGCCAAGCTTGGCGAACTGGCGGTGGGCGGCACCGTGCTCTTGCTGTTGATGTCGCTGGCGCTGTGTTTTATCACCGCGCTTGCCCCACGGCCTGGGGGCCTGGCCGCGCCGATGCTCGGCGCCTGGGGACTGGCCGTGGCCGTGATGCTGTCCCTGCTGCTGGTGCGCTTGCGGCGGCTGCAGCGTGACGCAGAAGAGAACCTGGCGCGTACCCAGGGCAGCGAAGCCCGGCTGGCAGGGATCATCCGCTCGTCAATGGAAGCGATCATCACGGTGGACGAAGGCCAGCGAATCGTGTTGTTCAACCCCATGGCGGAGCATTTGTTTGGCTATGCCGCCGCGGACATGATGGGCCGCCCTCTGGCGGACCTGATTCCGGCGCGTTTCCGCTTGGCCCATGAGACGCACGTGCGCCGGTTCGGCGTCACTGGGGTCACGGACCGGCAGATGGGCCAGCAGCGGGTACTGCATGCGCTGCGGCAGGACGGCACGGAGTTTCCCATCGAAGCTTCCATTTCCCAGATGCAGGAGGGCGGCGGCAAGCTGTTTACCGTTATCCTGCGGGACACGACGGAGCGGGTGCGGGCGGAGACGGCCTTGCGGCAGTCGCGGGAGGAGCTTCAGCAACTGTCCGACCGGGTCGAGGCTTCGCGGGAAGAGGAACGTCGCCGTATCGCCCGCGAATTGCACGACGACCTCGGCCAGCGCCTGAGCGCGCTGAAAATGGACCTTGCTCTTCTCGCCAGCGACCTCAAGGACGCTGGAACCGCGCCCGGCTTACTGGACCAAGCTGCAGCCATGCACCTTGTCATTGACGAAACCGTGGCTTCGGTGCGGCGCATCGCCGCGGACCTACGCCCGGCCTTGCTGGACGAGCTTGGCCTGATTCCCGCGATCGAATGGCTGGCGAAGGAATTCTCCGCACGCTACGGCATCACTGTCATCACCCATGCCGCCGAGGAGGAAGACGTCGGCGAGCAGGCGGCCATCGCGGTGTTCCGTATCGTGCAGGAGGCGCTCAGCAATGTCGTGCAGCATGCTCAGGCCGACCGTGTCGATATCGAGCTGGTTCGCCAGGAGGAACATTACGAGCTGACAGTGCGGGACAACGGCCGCGGCAATCTCCCCAGGCAACCTGCCGGTGGCGAGCGGGTATCGCTTGGGCTGGTCGGGATCCGGGAGCGCGCACGGCTGCTTCGCGGCACCGTGGCGACCAGGCAAGCGCCTGGCGAAGGCTTCTGCCTGACCGTGTGTTTCCCATTGACCACGACTGCGAGCGCGGAGGCAAGTCCATGATTCCCGTGATGATCGCCGACGATCACGCCGTGGTGCGCGACGGGCTGCGCCATATCCTGAGCCGCGCGGGCGGCTTCGATGTGGTGGGCGAGGCGGTGGATGGCACCGCCGTGCTCCAGATGGCGCGCGAGTGCAAGCCCCGCGTGCTCTTGCTGGACCTCTCCATGCCGGGGCGCAGCGGGCTGGAGCTGATCAAGCAGTTGCGCGTCGAGCAGCCCGCACTGCGTATCCTGGTACTGACTATGCATGCCGAGGAGCAGTACGTGGTGCGTGCGTTCCGGGCTGGGGCGGCGGGCTACCTGACCAAGGAAAGCGCCGCCACGGAACTGGTCAGCGCCATCAGCAAGGTCGCTGCGGGCGGCACCTACGTCAGCCCGGCAATGGCCGAGAAGCTGGCCAACAGCCTGCAGGACGAACATCTCGAGGATCCCCACCTACACTTGTCGGACCGCGAGATGGAGGTCTATCGACGCCTGGTGCTGGGCGAGCCGTTGACTGAGATCGCCGCCGGCCTGTGCGTGAGCGCCAAGACAGTGAGCACCTACAAGATGCGGCTGATGGAAAAGCTGCAGGTGCCCAGCGAGGCGGCGCTGGTGCGCTATGCGATCCGCCATCGCCTGTTCGGCGAAGGCGACCTCTAGACCAGCCCTGGCCCCCGACGACGTCTCGCTGTCCGTCGACGCCGCGCTTGATCTGAGACAAGGCGCGTCAAGCATGCTGTGCCACCATGAAGTGGAGGTCCGCGCCTCATGCGGACCCGTCACTCCAAGGAGGCGACAAATGAGCAATCTGAGGATCTACGATCCGCTGTCGATCGAACCGGTTGGCGACATGCTGCAAGGCATGTTGCGCGCGTTTCGCGGCAACTACGAAGGGGGCTTCGCATTCAAGGTCGATGTGACCGAGACCGACAAGGCCTACAACCTGGTCGCGGAGATCCCCGGCGCCAGGAAGGAAGATATCGAAGTGTCCGTCGATCGCGGCACGGTGATGATTTCGGCCAAGGTGGAGAAGTCTTCCGAGCAGAAGGAAGGCGAGCGGGTGATCCGGCGCGAGCGCTACAGTGGCTCGATGCAACGGGTCTTTACGCTGGACAGTTCCGTGGACGAGGGCAAGGTGGATGCCAGCTACGAGAACGGCGTCCTTCGCGTGGTACTGCCCAAGAAGGAAGCCTCGCCGCAGCAGCGCGTGACGATCCGCTGACCCGGTGTTTTCCGGGTCCGCCCACGGGCGTGCTGGCCAATACAGCCAATACACGGAGCACATCATGGACTACCGAACCGTGCTGGTCGCGCTCGGAGCGGATCCCGATTGCGCATCGCGCGTCAGGATGGCCGCCGACCTGGCAGCCTCTTTTGGCGCGCATATCAATGGCGTCAGCGCCACCGGCCTGCGCATGGACCCGATCCGGGGTGTTGGCGATGACGCTGTGCGGTATATGGCGGCGTCCCGCCACAGGCTGCTGTCGCAGACAGCACGGCAGGGCGAAATCCTGAGCGAAGTCATGGCAGCGCATGCGCCGGGCGTGCCTTTTTCGCACCGCGTGGTGGAAGAGGAGACCGGCTGGGTCCTGGCGCGGGAGGCCCGCGTGGCCGACCTGGCAGTGATGGCGCGACCTGTGGCAACGCAGGAAGTGGCATCCCTGGGCGCCGGGGAGGCCGAGTACGTGCTGCTCAATGCCGGTCGCCCGGTGTTGCTGGTGCCGCCGGAGTATCGGCGGCTGCATGGCGGGCACGTGGCAATCGCATGGGACGGGCAGCGTGAGGCGGCCAGGGCCGTGGCCGATGCCATGCCTCTGCTGCTGCGCGCCAGCCACGTCACCATCGTCGGAGTCTGGGACGATCGCGGCGAACCGCAGGCAGACTCGGAGCCGGTGGCTGGTTTGCGGCATTACCTGCAGCGCCACGGCATCGTGGCCGGCGTGCGCAACGAGCAGAAAGCGTGGCCGGTCGGCTCCACCCTCCTTGACGTGGTTAGGACACTGGGGGCCGACATGCTGGTGGCCGGGGGGTACGGGCACTCGCGCATGCGCGAACTGATCATGGGCGGCACCACGCGCACGCTGATGCACCATGCGCCGGTGCCACTGCTGTTGTCGCACTGACGGAGCGCCCCATGCAGTTGCAATTTCTCGGCGCGACAGATACGGTCACGGGATCCAAATATGTGCTCGACACTGGACGCAGCCGTGTGATGGTGGACTGCGGGCTGTTCCAGGGCTACAAGGCGCTGCGCCTGCGCAACTGGGACCGCTTGCCGGTCGATCCGTCCAGGCTCGACGCGGTGGTGCTGACGCACGCGCATATCGATCATAGCGGATACCTGCCATTGCTGGTTCGCAACGGCTTTCGGGGACGGGTGTTCTGCACCATGGGCACCGCGCAGCTGTGCCAGATCCTGCTGCCAGACAGCGCGCACCTGGCGGAGGAGGATGCGCAATACGCCAACCGCAAGGGCTTCTCGCGGCATCAGCCGGCGTTGCCGCTCTACGACGGCGCGGACGCCGTGCGCGCCTTGCGCCGGCTCGATCCGCTCCACTACGACACGCGGGTAAGGGTGACGCCCGACGTGGAGGTGGAGTTTCATCGCGCCGGACACATCATTGGCTCGGCCATCGTGACGCTGCACGTGGACGGCAAGCGGATCGTTTTCTCCGGCGACCTGGGGCGGCAGCAGGACATCGTGATGCGCGCACCTGAGATCGTCCGCGAAGCGGATCACCTGCTGGTGGAATCCACCTATGGCGACCGCGCCCATTCCGCAGACGATCCGCTCGACAGGCTGGGTGAAATCGTCAGCCGCACCATCGGCCGCGGCGGCAGCGTGGTGATTCCTGCGTTTGCCGTCGGGCGCACCCAGGCGCTGCTGTACTGCCTCTACAAGCTGCGCCAGMAAAATCGCATTCCGCACGTGCCGGTCTACCTCAACAGCCCGATGGCCATCGACGCCACCACGGTCTTTGCCTTGCACCCCGACGAACTTTGGATCGACCGCGCCGCCTGCACGGCAGCGTGCAACCTGGCCATCCTGGTGCAGAGCATGCAGCAGTCCGTCTGGCTGAACCATGACCGCGCGCCCAAGATCATCCTGGCCGGCAGCGGCATGGCAACCGGCGGCCGGGTGGTGCATCACCTGGAGACATATGGCCAGGACGCGCGCAACACGATATTGCTGTCCGGCTTCCAGGCCGCCGGTACCCGCGGCGCAATGCTAGCCTCGGGCATGCGCGATCTGCGGATCCACGGCAAGCGGGTTGCCATCCAGGCTTCGGTGGAGCAAATCACCTCGCTTTCGGCGCATGCGGACGCCAACGAACTGATGACATGGCTTGGCGGCTTCGGTGGCCCGCCACGGCAGACCTTCGTGGTGCACGGCGAGCCAGCTGCGAGCGACGCCCTGCGGCAGCGGATCGAGCGGGAGCTGCGCTGGCCGGTCACGATGCCGGAGTATCTTCGTTCATATTCGCTGGACTAGCCAACGGAGGAACGGGAATGATGAAAAATGGCTCGCAAGACTGTGTCACACCACGACACTTGCAACTGTTAGGTGCGATCGTCCAGTGGGGGTTCCGTCGCGCCCCGCGATCAGCGAAAGATCGCCAGGGCGCATGACACCTAGGGGAAACCTAATTTGAACAGGAGAACCCGATGATCAGCATGAAGGCAGCGGTCTTTATCGAGCCCGGACRGATTGTCCTGCAAGACAAGCCAGTGCCGGATATCGGCGCGACTGACGCGCTGGTCCGTATCACTACCACCACCMTCTGCGGTACGGACATTCATATCCTGAAAGGTGAGTATCCGGTCAAGCCCGGCCTGACCATCGGGCACGAGCCCGTGGGCGTGATCGAAAAACTCGGCAGGGAAGTCCAGGGATACCGGGAAGGGCAGCGCGTGATYGCCGGGGCGATCTGCCCCAGCTTCCATTCCTATGCTTGCCAGGACGGGCTACCTTCACARGACGGCCAGTCGCACGGACATGGCTACAAGCCGGCCGGTGGCTGGCGCTTCGGCAATACCATCGAYGGTACGCAGGCGGAGTACGTGCTTGTGCCCGATGCGCAGGCGAACCTTGCTCCCGTCCCCGACGGCCTGAGCGACGAGCAGGTGTTGATGTGTCCGGACATCATGTCCACCGGTTTTGCCGGCGCCGAGAATGCGGGCATCAAGATCGGCGATATGGTTGCGGTGTTCGCGCAGGGGCCGATCGGCCTGTGCGCGACGGCGGGCGCGCGGTTGCGCGGCGCGGCCCTGATCATCGCGGTAGAYGGCATCGACACGCGACTGCGCATGGCCAAGGAGATGGGTGCGGATATAACGATCAATTTCCATCAGGTCGATGTGGTCGACGAGATMCTGAAACTGACCGGTGGCCGGGGCGTCGATGCGGCCATCGAGGCGCTGGGCACGCAAGGGACCTTCGAGRCCGCGTTGCGTGTGCTCAAGCCGGGAGGCACGCTGTCAAGCCTGGGCGTCTATTCAAGCGACCTGCGCATCCCACTTGACGCTTTCCATGGCGGCCTTGGCGATAATCGCATCCTGACGGCGCTGTGTCCCGGTGGCAAGGAACGGATGCGCCGCCTGATGCAGGTCATTCAGAGCGACAGGTTGAATCTCGGGCCGCTCGTCACGCATCGGTTCAAGCTTGATCAGATCGAATCGGCGTACGAGTTGTTCGCCAATCAGCGCGATGGCGTGCTGAAGGTAGCCATCACGCCTTGAACACTGCCGCACGCCGTGGGTGCGGTGCGCGCGGGCTCGCATCGCAACGGTCTCCCTACGGCTCCAGCACATATCTCCCGAGTGCGTCGGCGAGCGCGCCGTGCGCTGCGTCGCACGCGAGGATCCGACCAGTGGAGTGCGACGGCGGCCTTGCTGGTGCTCTCAAAAAAACTCGAGGCGATTTTGCACAAAGGCGAGGACGAATGATCGGCCTCGAAGATCGCCAATTCGTGGCCCAGAACATCCGCGTGGCGCACACCGATGGCGCGCGGTTGCGTCTGGCGTGCGAGACCGCCGGCATCGACCTGCGCACGCTGCAGCGATGGAAGGCTGGCGAAGGTCTCACCTCGGGCGATCGCAGGCCAGACGCAGCGCGTCCGGCACCTGCGCATGCCTTGAGCCCAGCCGAGCGCGCAGCACTGTTGAGCGTAGCCAACGAGGCGCGCTTTGCTGATATGCCGCCAGCGCGCATCGTGCCCATGCTGGCCGACGAAGGTGTGTACATTGCCAGCGAGTCGAGCTTTGCTCGCGTGCTGCGTGAACACGGCCAGACCGAGCACCGCGGTCGAGCCAAGGCCCCCAAGGTCGTCCGGCCGCCGACCACGCACATCGCCACGGCGCCGCGCCAGGTCTGGTGCTGGGATCTGACCTACCTGCCGGCCACCGTGATCGGGCAATGGTTCCACCTGTATCTGATTCTGGACCTCTACAGCAAGATCGTAGGCTGGGAGGTGCACGACAGCGACGACTCGCTGCACGCCCCGCACCTGGTGCGCCGCACGGCGCTGGCCGAGGGCATCGCCACCATGCCCGTCAAGCCAGTGCTGCACGGCGATAACGGTGCCACGCTCAAGGCCACGACCGTGCTGGCCATGCTGTACTGGCTGGGTGTGAAGCCCTCATACTCCCGGCCGCGCGTGAGCGACGACAACGCCTATGCCGAGTCGCTGTTCCGAACCGCCAAGTATCGGCCAGAGTTCCCTGTCAATGGCTTCGTCGATCTGGACGCAGCCCGGGCCTGGGCGACCCACTTCGTGCGTTGGTACAACGTTGACCACCGTCATAGCGGCATCCGCTATGTCAGCCCATCGCAGCGGCACGTCGGCGATGACCGGAAGATTCTCGCGGCTCGGCATGAAGTCTACCTTCAGGCCCGCGAACGCCACCCGGCTCGCTGGTCAGGCAGCACGCGTGACTGGACGCCCGTCGGCGCCGTGACGCTTAACCCTGAGCGGGACTCGGTGGTGGCCATGGCGTCACAGACAAAAGAAATACAGCCGTTGGCTGCATGACTGAGGCGACACCCATTAGCGGGCTGCAGTTTCTTCGAGCCGAACTACGAGGCCGGGCCCAAGTCGGTCCGCTGGAAGATCTGGCTGAAAGACGAGCCCGAGTTTGCGATCGCCGGCCTGTGGTGCGACTGGGTAGACGAAGGCGGCAGCCAGCTGTTCAGCTTCACCATGCTGACCATCAATTCGGACAAGCACCCGCTGATGAACCGCTTCCACGCCCCGGGCAAGGAAAAACGGATGATCGTGATCGTGATCGTGATCGTGCCGCGGCCGGAGTGGGATGACTGGCTGACGTGCCGGGATCCGGAGTGGACACGCAGCTTCATGCAGCCCTACCCGGCCGAGCTCATGGATGCCGAGGCAACGCCACGAGCCCCAAGGGCAGACGTGGACGCATAGTGGCGCCATGTCAGACAACGCCCCATTGTGGATGACGCAAGGCCGGCCAACACTGAAGGAAACCAGTACGGGAGATCTAGATGCCCGGGAATTCAAATTTCCATGTATTGCCGTATGGCGATGGCTGGGCTATTAAACGCGAGGGTTCCATCGGCATCCGTTCGCGCCACGATAGCCAGGCGGATGCGATCACCGCCGGTGTCCAGCTTGCGGCACAAGAGGCCGTCGAGCTGCTTGTACATGACCGTGATGGTCAGATCTGCACCACATCGAGACAGCATTAACTAGCCGCCCCGCGCGGCCCCCTCTTCAGCGGCTCTATCCGGCCGACGGCAAGGCCGCCGAGGCCGCGCCAGTCGCCCGCAACGCGGATCACAGCGCCATCCCAAGAGCCGATGGCGATCCATCAGCCTCAGTATTGTTCTGACACCAGCTCACTGGAAATGGCCCTTGAGTCTTCACTGCTCCTGTCTACCTCCCCCGGTCAGTGGCTTCTTTTTGCCTGCGGCAAGCGGAATCCGAACCGGATCCAATGTAAAGCGATAATGTAAAGTGGTCGGGCCGGAACGGTACCGTACCGACAGGCTGTTGGCGCCCCCTTACAGTTGCGGCAGACTTGGTCCCCCACTTCGGAGGATGTGCCTTCCACGCGAAGGCCGGCCGCACCGCATCCACTACCGAACTGCGGAGGGACCCGTCGCAAACAGCCTGTTTGGAGGGTGTATGCAAGCCCAGAATAAAACACAGAGTGTGGTCCTCTATTCCGACGCGGCGGRTGGTTGGTACTTCGCAGAGATTGACGGGATAGCCGTCTATCGCTTCGGCCCCTTCGAGTCACGCAAGATTGTCGAAGACCTCGTGCCGGTTCTTTTCCCCGAAGCTCCGGTGTTGGCATTGCTGGATCCACTGACCTCAGCCGATGACAACGCCATAATGATCCTTGCCAATGGTGGTCGGGTATCAGAAATCTCCAGCGAACACGCCACGTTGGCGGCGCTCCGGGA
>NZ_JBFTND010000044.1:0-37588 GCF_056397305.1 Cupriavidus sp. 05N40 | reverse complement strand
CCGCGGCCGGACCGCGCGTGACGATGGCCGGCACCGGCAGCGCGATTTCCTGGCGCACGCCGTTGCGCTCGATCACCACGCCGCGGTCGCGGATCTCCACCAGGCGCAACTGCGCAGACAGCGCCGTGCCCGCGCGCACCGCCTTGGGCGGGCCGCCGTCGAGCGAGAGAATGGCCGCGCCAGCGCCGCTGCCGAGATCGGCCACCACGCCGATCAGCTGCACGTCGCGCACGCCCGACTGCGCGGCGCCGCCGAACAGCGTGCCGGCGGCGCCGGTCTCGACCGCCTCGGTCTGCGCCACGCGGGCGGTGCGCGGCACCGGGATCGTCTTCATCGCGCTGAACGTCAGCGCCCAGCGCGTGGCCAGCGCACACAGCGCGACGAACAGGACGAGCCCCGCCAGGCGCGGCAGCCAGAGGCCGGCAGGGTCGAGGCGAAAGGCGGGCCGCATGGAGAGTTGCACGGGGATCAGGGCTGCAGCAGGCTGCAAGGCGTGGAAAACGCCAAGCCTACCAGAGCCGCATGACAACTGTCTTCCCCGCGCCGGGACCTGGCAGGCCGCGCGCGGCCGGGATGCAGCGAGATGCCGCTTGCCCGCACGACCGGCCGCGGGTGAACATGCGGGCGCACGTCCGCAAAGCCGTCATGAAGTGGCGGTTATACTGTCTGGCGAGCCGCAGCGCCGCCCGCGTTCGAGGTCCCTGCGCTGCACCAGATATTCCAAAAGGCTATCCATGATGCGTAGGTTCGCTGCCAGCTTCGCCGATTCTTCCCGCCGTCCCGCCCGTTGCCAGTCCCGCCGCCAGTCGCGCGGCTTCACCCTGATCGAGATCATGGTCGTGATCGTGATCCTCGGCGTGCTGGCCGCGCTGGTGGTGCCCAAGATCATGAGCCGCCCCGACGAAGCCCGCATCGTCGCCGCGCGCCAGGACATCTCCTCGATCATGCAGGCGCTCAAGCTGTACCGCCTCGACAACAGCCGCTACCCCACCACCGAGCAAGGCCTGGCGGCGCTGGTGGTCAAGCCCGCCACCGAGCCCATCCCCAACAACTGGAAGGGCGGCGGCTACCTGGAAAAGCTGCCCAAGGACCCCTGGGGCCATCCCTACCAGTACCTGAACCCGGGCGTGCGCGGCGAGATCGACGTGTTCAGCTTCGGCGCCGACGGCCAGGCTGGCGGCAGCGGCAATGACGCCGATATCGGCAACTGGGAATAGGGATCCGTCGCCAATGACCGCGGCGGGCATGCAGCCATGAACCTCCGGCCGCACGGCCGCCGGCGCCAGCCCGGCAGCCACGGCTTTACCCTGCTGGAGCTGCTGGTCGTGATGGTGATCGCCGGCATCGTGATCTCGCTGGTGGCCGTCAATGCCACACCCAACGAGCGCGGGCGCGTGCTCGACGACGGACAGCGCATCGCGCGCCTGTTCGAGCTGGCTCAGGAAGAAGCCCAGCTGCGCGCCCGCCCGATCGCCTGGGAAGCCAGTACGTCCGGCTGGCGTTTCCTGCAGGCCACCCCGGCCGGCTGGAGCCCGCTCGCCAGCGACGTCTTCGCGCCCGCCAAATGGCGCCTCCAGCTCGACAATGTCGCCGTGACCGAAGGCGGGCGCGGCAACAACGGCACGCGCCTTGTGTTCGGGCGCGAGCTGATCGACGGCCCCCAGCACGTGGTGCTGGTGCGTGGCGACATCCGCGTGGACGTGGCCGGCGACGGCACCGGCCGCTATTTCGCCAGCACGCCATGACGCGCCGCGCCGACGCACGCCGCGCGGCCCCGCCCGGGCGCGGCTTCACCCTGATCGAAGTGCTGGTCGCGCTGACCATCCTGGCCGTGGCGCTGACCGCCGCCATGCGCGCGATGGGCTCGATGATCGAGGCCAGCGCCTCGCTGCAGACGCGCATGCTGGCCGAATGGAGCGCCGAGAACCACTTCGCCACGCTGCGCCTGTCCAAGACCTGGCCCGAGCCCGGCACGCGCGGCTACGCCTGCCCGCAGGGCGGCGTCGCGCTGTACTGCGAGGAAACCGTCTCGGCCACGCCCAACCCCTCGTTTCGCCGCGTCGAGATCGCGGTCTACCCGTCCGGCGCCGACAAATCCGTGCGCCTGGCCTGGCTCGTCACCATCATTCCCAATGAAACGCGCAACCTGCTCTAGGCGCCCCGTGCGCCCCGTGCGCCGCGCCGCCGGCGCGCGTGGCTTCACGCTGCTGGAGATGCTGGTGGCCATCACCCTGCTGGCGGTGATCGCGGTCATCGCCTGGCGCGGGCTGGACGCGATGACGCGCAGCCGCGAGCGCCTGACCGACCACGACGAGCGCCTCAATTCGCTCAAGCTGCTGTATGGACAGTTCCAGTCCGACTGCGAGCACCTCGCCAGCCCCGCGCTGCTGCAGCGCAGCCCCGTCGAACTGGGCAACGGCCAGCTGCTGATGGTGCGCGACCGCCGCGACGAAGGCCGTCCCACGCAGTGGCAGGTGGTTGCCTACCGCCTCGACGGCAATACCGTGGTGCGCTCGGCCAGCCCCCCGGCGGACAACCGCAACGCTGTACAGTCGGCGCTGCAGACGCAGCGCCAGGCGGGCGGCGGCGGCAACCTGGCGCGCGCGCTGGTGGGCGATGCCGCCGGCCTGTCCGCACGCGTGTGGACCGAGCCGGGTGGCTGGCAGTCCGAGAACGGCCGCATCGCGGCGGCCCTGCTCAGCGGCAACGCCAGCGCCAGCGCCGTGGCCGCATCGGGCGCGGGCGCGAGCCTCGGCGTGGCCACCACGGCGGTGCGCGCCATCGAGCTCAGCCTCACGGCGCGCATGGGCGACGGCGACGCGCCCCGGCAGTTCCAGAAGATCTGCATGACCGGGCTATGAGCAAGCGCACCGCATCCTTCGCCCGCGCCCCGGGCCTGCCCTCGCGCCGCCGCCAGCGCGGCGCCGCCGTGGTGACGGCGCTGCTGGTGGTGACGCTGGCGGTGGTGGTGGTGTCCGGCATGCTGTGGCGCCAGCAGGTGCAGATCCGCTCCATCGAGAACCAGCGCCTGCTGGCCCAGGCCACCTGGATCGAGCGCGCGGCGGTCGACTGGGCCCGCCTGATCCTGCGCGACGACCAGCGCCGCACCAATGTGGACCAGCTCGGCGAGCCCTGGGCCGTGCCCATCGCCGAGACCCGGCTGTCCGACTTCCTCGGCGCCGCGCTGCGCACCGACCAGGAAGGCGAGACCTCCTTCCTCTCGGGACGTATCCAGGATGCGCAGGCCCGCTTCAACCTCAGCAACCTGGTGCTGTGGAGCGCCAGCGAAGCGCAGGGCCGCGTTGCCAGCGTCGACCCGTCCAGCCTGGCGATCTACCGCCGCCTGCTGCAGACGCTGGGCCTGAACGCGGCGCTGGCCGAGCCCACGGCGCGCTACCTGGTCAACGCAGCCATGGGCGGCGATGGCAACGGCGGCCGGCAAGGCCTGCGCGCGCCCGACGGCGCCGACGACCTGCTCGCCATTCCCGGCTACACGCCCGACATCGTGGCGACGCTGGAGCCCTTCGTCGACCTGCTGCCCGAGCGCACGCTGGTCAACGCCAACACCGCCGAGGCCGAAGTGCTGGCCGCGGTCATCGACAAGCTGCCGCTGGATCGCGCGCGCGAGCTGGTACGCCAGCGCGACCGCGCCTACTTCAACAACGTGGCCGACGTGCAGTCCCAGCTGCGCACGCTGGCACCGCAGGCCGACCCCAACACCGCCACCAGCACGCTCGATGTGCGCACCCACTATTTCCTGGTCTACGGCCTGATCCGCCACGAGCGCGCCACCCGCATGCAGGTCTCGCTGGTCTATCGCGGCGAGGTGATGGGCAATGCCAACACCACCCGGGTGGTCTGGGTACGCGATCTGGAGCGCATGCCCGAGCCACGCTGAGGCCCCGGCGCGCCCTTTGTTTCCCCCCTTCCGGGTGGCGCCCCGGATACCTCCGGCGACCCCGCCGGCTGCCGCCAAAGGCGCTTGCCTGCAAGCCTTGCGGGCGCTCGAGGGCAGCTGTCACACAGATACGTATTGACGCCAATTCGTCACACAGGCAAGGTATGCTCCGGCCCGGCGCAAGCGTAGTCCGAGCGGTAGTCCAGCTCTTGCGCTTCCATCAGTGCAGTGCCGCCGGCGGCAACGCAGCCGGCGTCTTTCGCGTAGCGGAGCGGTCCGCCGCGCGGGCCGCCCGTCCCCCGCCATCGTTCATCGACGCCATTGCTGGCGCAGTAGCAAGGAAATCTTGAGCACCACCCTGTACGTCCGCCTGCCGCACAGGCCGCACGACCAGCCGCAACCCTGGCACTTCGGCGCCTTGCCGTTCGCGCTGGTGCGTGCGGCCGTGGCCGGACGCGGCCGTCGCCAGGGGCCCCAGGCGGCCCCGCAGCTGTTGCGCGAAGGCCACGCTCCCATTGCCGAACTGCCCGCGGCCGAACGGCTGGTCCTGATCCTGGCCGCCAGCGACGTACTGCTCACCCAGGCATCGGTGCCGCCGCTGGCGCCGGCGCGCCTCAAGCTGGCGCTGCCCAACCTGGTGGAAGATGTGCTCGCCACCGACGCCCAGCTCAGCCATATCGCCGTCGGCCCCGCGCTGGATGCGCCGGCCGGCAAGCCTGTGGCCGGCGCCCGCAAGCGCCTGCTGATGGTGACCGACCGCGCCTGGCTGCGCGCCGTGCTGGACGCTTTCGCCGAGCACCGCCATCGCCGCCGGCACGTGCTGCCGGCGCAGCTGTGCCTGCCCTTGCCGGCGCAGGGTGCCGCGCAGGCCCCGCAGGACGACGGCGCAGCCGCCGAAGACAGCACGCCGATGGCGGCCCTGGCGCTCGAGGCCGCCACGCTGACCAGCGCCTCGCCCCTGTTCGACACAGCGGGCGTGCCCGCGGCCGAGCAGCCCCCCCGCTTCTGGCAGCTGACCGTGCGCAGCGGCGAGTACGCCGGCTACGGCCTGCTGCTGGGCAACGACGCCCTCGGCGCCTGGCAAGGCCTGGCCCCGCCCGGCGACTGGTATGCCGCGCCGCAGGCGCTGGCGCAGGGCGCCCCGCAAGGCGCGCGCGCGCTCGGCTGGCGCGTGTGGATCGAGGGCGCGCGGGCCAGCCTGCTCGATCCCGCGCTCGACCTGGCCCAGTTCGAATTCGCCCAGGGCCGTGCCGACCGCTGGAACCTGAAGGCCTGGCGCCTGCCGCTGGCGCTGGCCGCTGGCCTGCTGCTGGTGCAGCTGATCGGCATGAATGTGCAGTGGCTGATGATGAGCCAGGAAGAAAAGCGCCTGCAGGCCGGCCAGGAGCAGGTCTTGCGCAGTGCCTTCCCGCAGATCCCGGTAGTGATCGACGCGCCGCTGCAGATGCGCCGCCAGGTCGACCAGTTGCGCCTGGCCTCCGGGCGCAGCACGCCCGACGATTTCCTGCCGCTGGCCGACCGCTTCGGCCAGGCCGCCCGCCAGCTCGCGCCCGACGCGCTGCTGGCGCTCGAGTACCGCGGGCACACGCTCTACGCCACGCTCAAGCCCGGCGCCAATGCCGAGGCCCTGCGCAGCGCGGCGCGCCAGTCCGGCCTGGCCATGGAGCCGGACAACAGCCCGCCGGACGCCACGCGCGGCAATACGCCGGCCGGCACGCGCTGGTCGATCAAGCCCAGCCTGTGAGCGCGGAGCGCCAAGTGAACCCGATGAAAGACACCGCATCCAAGCCCGGCTCCGCCGCCCGCCCGCGCGCCGCCGAGCGGCTGGCGCGCCTGCGCCCGCGCGTGCCGCAGCGCTGGCAGGAGCGTTTCCAGGCCTTCTGGTCGGCACGCAACCCGCGCGAGCAGGCCATCCTGGCCGGCGGCGGCACCGTGCTGGCGCTCGTGATCGGCTACAGCGTGCTGTGGGAGCCCGCCGCCGACGGCCGCGCCAGGCTGGCGCGCAGCCTGCCGCAGCTGCGCGGCGACCTGGCCGAGATGGAAACGCTCGCGCAGGAAGCGCGCGGCCTGGCCGCCAGCCCGGCGCCATCGCTGCGCGGCGAGGCGCTGACGCAGGCGCTGCAGGACAGCCTGGCCCAGCACGGCCTGAAGGCCACGCGCCTGGCCAGCACCGGCGACAACGGCGTGCAGCTCCAGCTCGACAAGGTCCCGTTCGGCGCCGTGGCCAGCTGGCTGCAGGACGTGCGCCAGCAACAGCGGCTCAAGGTAACCGACACGCGCATCGTCTACGTGGGCGCCACCGCCATGGTGAACGTCACCGCTACCCTGCAAGGCCCGGCCGCCAATCCGGGCGGGCGAGGCTGATGGCGCGCCTGGAGGCGCTCCGGCTGGCCCGCCGCGGCATGCGCAGCCCGCGCGGCTGGCGCCGCCTGGGCTGGCTTGCGCTGGGCCTGGCGACGGTCGCGCTGACGGTGCTGGCGGCCTTTCCCGCGGCCTGGATCGCCGACGGCATCGCCACCCGGAGCCAGCGCCGCGTGCTGCTGGCCGACGCCGAGGGCTCGCTGTGGAACGGCAGCGCGACGCTGGCGCTGTCCGCCGGCGCCGGCAGCGAGACCGCCACCGTGCTGCCCGGGCGGCTGCACTGGTCGGTGGCGTTCTGGCCGCTGCTCACCGGCACCCTGCGCCTGGTGGTCACGCATTCGGAAGCGATGAGCGGCCCGGTGGGCGTGGCAGTCACGCCGCTGGGCTGGACCGCGCAGGCGGGCGCCATCCGGCTGCCGGCTGCGCTGCTCGAAGGCGTTGGCGCGCCGTTCAACACCCTGCGCCCGGACGGCCTGATGCGCATCGACTGGTCCATGCTGCAGGGCCGCTTCTTCCGCCGCGCGGGCGACAGCGGCGGCGGTGGCATGACCGGCCACCTGACGCTGCGCCTCGAGCAAGTATCATCGGCTGTCAGCCGGGTGCGCCCGCTGGGCAGCTACCGCGCGGAGATCGACTGGGGCGGCGCCGACGGCAAGATAGAGCTGACAACCCTTGCCGGGCCGCTGCGCCTGCAAGGCAGCGGCATCCTGGGCCGCCAGGCACGCTTCGAGGGCACGGCCAGCGCCGACCCCGACGCCGCCGCGCAATTGGTGGGCCTGTTGAGCCTGCTGGGACGACGTGAGGACAATGTGACACGGCTGCGCTTCTGACCCGGCGGCAGGCGCGCCCCGCGCGCTCCTGCCGCCCGCAGCCCGGAACCGATTATGAAAACCCAAGCTCTACGACTCTCGTTCAAGACCCGCTGCGCCCGCGCCACCGCGCTGGTGTGCGGCCTCTCCCTGCTGGCGCCGGCGCCGCTGTGGGCCCAGCAACCGGCCCCGCAACCGGCGCAGCCGCCGGCCCAGCCCGGCCAGCCACCCGACCTGACCCCGCGCAACCGCGACCAGGTCGTGCTCAACTTCGTCAACGCCGACCTGGAATCGGTGGTGAAGGCGGTGGGGCAGGCCACCGGCAAGAATTTCGTCATCGACCCGCGCGTCAAGGGCTCGGTGAACCTGGTGACCGAACAGCCGGTATCGCGCTCGCAGGCGCTGGAAACGCTGGGTTCGGTGCTGCGCATGCAGGGCTATGCGATGGTCGAGAGCAATGGCTTCACCAAGGTGGTGCCGGAAGCCGACGCCAAGCTGCAGGGTTCGCCGATCGTGGTCGGCGGCGGCCGCTCGCGCGGCGACCAGGTCGTGACCCAGGTGTTCCGCCTCAACTATGAGTCGGCCAACAACCTGGTGCCGGTGCTGCGGCCCATGATCGCCCCCAACAACACCATCACCGCCTACCCGGGCAACAACACGCTGGTCATCACCGACTACGCCGAGAACCTGCAGCGCCTGGCCCGCATCATCGCCGCCATCGACGCGCCGGCCTCCGGCGAGGTCGAACTGGTGCCGCTCAGGAACGCCATCGCCAGCGACGCCGCGCTGGTCCTGCAGAAACTGCTGGACCCGGGCGCGGCGGGCGGTGCCGGCGGCGCGGTGCCCGGCGGCGACGTCTCCCTGCGCACCACCGTGGTGGCCGAGCCRCGCASCAAYKCGCTGATGATCCGCGCSTCCAGCCGCGCGCGCSTGCAGCAGGCGCGCCAGCTGATCGAGAAGCTCGACCAGCCCTACGCSCGSSCSGGCAAYATCTGGGTGGTGCCGCTGAAGAACGCAGAGGCCACCAAGCTGGCGCAGACCTTGCGCGCCATCGTGGCCGCCGACAGCTCGTTCAGCACCGGCCAGCCTGGCACGTCCGGCGCCGCCGGCGTGGGCTCCACCGGTACCGGCGGCCTGCTCAACACCTCCACGCCCGCCAGCGGCCAGTACACCGGCGGCACCACGGGCAGCATGCGCAGCGGTTCGGGCTCGGGCTTCGGCGCCGGCGGCGGCTCGGCCTTCTCGGCCTCGTTCGCCACCACCAACCTGCCCACCACGGGCGGCATCATCCAGGCCGACCCCGCCACCAACTCGCTGATCATCACCGCCAGCGAACCGGTCTACCGCAACCTGCGCGCCGTGATCGACGACCTCGACGCGCGCCGCGCGCAGGTCTACATCGAGTCGATGATCGTGGAGGTCTCCTCCACCCAGACCGGCCAGCTCGGCATCCAGTGGCAAGGCCTGATCAACTCGCGCGGCAGCAATACCAACGTCTTTGCCGGCACCAACTTCGGCACCGGCGGCCAGAACATCATCAACCTGACGGGCGCCGCCGCCGCGATCAATGCCGGTGGCGTCGCGGCCATTCCTGCGGTGTCGGGCCTGATCCCGGACCTGGCCGGCCTGAACCTCGGCCTCGTCAACAAGGCCATGGGCCTGGGGGCGCTGCTGCACGCGCTGGGCGCCGACGGCAGTGTCAACCTGCTGTCCACGCCGAACCTGATCACGCTGGAGAACGAAGAAGCCAAGATCCTGATCGGCCAGAACATCCCGATCACCACCGGCTCCTATGCGCAGACCGGCAGCGCCGCCACCGTCACGCCGTTCCAGACCTTCGACCGCAAGGACGTCGGCATCACGCTGCGGGTCAAGCCGCAGATCACCGACGGCGGCCTGGTGAAGATGCAGATCTACCAGGAGTCGTCCTCCGTGGTCGCAGGCACCGCCTCGCTCACGCAGGGCCCCACCACCAATGTTCGCTCGATCGAGACCAACGTGCTGGTGGACGACGGCCAGATCATCGTGCTCGGCGGCCTGATCGAAGACACCTACGGCGACGGCGTGCAGAAGGTGCCGGGCCTGGGCGACCTGCCGCTGATTGGCGGCCTGTTCCGCTACGAGAACAAGAACCGCGGCAAGACCAACCTGCTGGTGTTCCTGCGACCCTACGTGATGCGCACCGCCGGTGCCACCGACCGCCTCACGCAGGACCGCTACGACTACATGCGCGGCCTGCAGCAAAGCTACGTCTCGCCCAACATCATGACGCGCGACACCAACACGCCGGTGCTGCCGCCGGCCGATGCGCCGATGACGCCCTTCGTCGACCCGCGTTCGCGCGGGCCGGTGCCGGGCCCGCTGCCGCTGGAGCAGACGCTGCCGCAGTCGCGCCAGCAGCCGGCGCCGGGCGCGCCGGGCGCCGGCAGCGGCACCGTGGACGCCGCCCGCGGCGGGAACTGAGACACGCCATGGCAACTAGCATCGCCCCTGCCGGCGCGCCGGCCGCAACGCCCGAGGCGGCGCTGGAGCCGCCTTCGACCATGGCCGCGCGCCTGGTCCCCTACGGCTTCGCGCGCGAGGCGCGCCTGCTGATCGCGCACCAGCACGCGGACGGGCTGGAGGTCTGGGTCAGCCGCGCCACCTCGCCCGCGGCGCTGGCCGAGCTGACGCGCGTGCACGGGCCGCTGCACCTGCGCGTGCTGGAACCGGATGCGCTCGAACTGGCCATGTCCGAGGCCTACAACCGCCAGGACAGCGGCAGCGCCGCGCAGGTGGTGGGCGAGGTGGAGGGCGAAGTCGACCTGTCGCGCCTGATGCAGGACATTCCCGCCGTGGAAGACCTGCTCGAATCCGAGGACGACGCGCCCATCATCCGCATGATCAATGCGCTGCTCACGCAGGCCGCGCGCGAAGGCGCCTCGGATATCCATATCGAGCCGTTCGAGTCGTCCTCGGTGGTGCGCTTTCGCGTGGACGGCACGCTGCGCGACGTGGTGCGCCCGAAGAAGGCGCTGCACGGCGCGCTGATCTCGCGCATCAAGATCATGGCGCAGCTCGACATCGCCGAGAAGCGCCTGCCGCAGGACGGCCGCATCACGCTGCGCGTGGGCGGGCGTCCGGTGGACGTACGCGTCTCGACCCTGCCCACCGGCCACGGCGAACGCGCGGTGCTGCGCCTGCTCGACAAGGAAGCCGGCCGCCTCGACCTGGCCAAGCTCGGCATGGCGCCCGGCACGCTGGGCGGCTTCGATCACCTGATCCGCCAGCCGCACGGCATCGTGCTGGTGACCGGGCCGACCGGCTCGGGCAAGACCACCACGCTGTACGCCGCGCTGTCGCGCCTCGATTCGCGCACCACCAACATCATGACGGTGGAAGACCCGATCGAGTACGACCTCGACGGCATCGGCCAGACCCAGGTCAACCCGCGCATCGACATGACCTTCGGCAAGGCGCTGCGGGCCATCCTGCGCCAGGACCCGGACGTGGTGATGATCGGCGAAATCCGCGACCTCGAAACCGCGCAGATCGCGGTGCAGGCCTCGCTCACCGGCCACCTGGTGCTGGCCACGCTGCACACCAACGATTCCGCCTCGGCGGTGACGCGGCTGGTCGACATGGGCATCGAGCCCTTCCTGCTGTCGTCGTCGCTGCTCGGCGTGCTGGCGCAGCGGCTGGTACGCCGGCTCTGCCCGCACTGCAAGCGCGAGGAAGTGATCGAAGTCACGCCCGAGGAAGCCGATGCCCTGCTCGCCCAGGGCAAGCCGTTGCAGCGCGTGTGGCACGCGGTGGGCTGCGACAAGTGCGGACATTCCGGCTACCAGGGCCGCATGGGCGTGTACGAGCTGCTGAGCGTCGACGATGAGATCCGCACCATGATCCACCGGCAGTCGCCCGAGTCCGAGATCAAGAAGGTGGCACTCGCGCATGGCACGCACACCATGCGCGGCGATGCGCAGCGCTGGATCGACAGCGGCGCCACCGCGCTGGAAGAAGTGCTGCGCGTGACGCGCGACTAGCAGGACACCCGAGCAAAACCATGCCCGCCTATCGTTACGAGGCCGTTGACGCCGCCGGCAAGACCGACCGCGGGGTGATCGAGGCCGACAGCCCCAAGCAGGCCYGCGGCCAGTTGCGCGCACGCGGCCTGACCCCGCTCAACGTAGACCCGCTGGCCGGCGTCGGCGGCGTGCAGAAGAGCAGCACGGCGTCCTTCGTGCGGCGCCTGTCCACCCAGGAGCAGGCGCTGTTCACGCGCCAGCTCGCCAGCCTGATCGTGGCCGGCCTGCCGCTGGACGAAGCGCTGGCCGCGCTGGCCGACCAGGCCGAGCGCCGCTACGTGCACGAGCTGCTGGCGGGCATCCGCGCCGAGGTGATGGGCGGCAGCTCGCTGTCGCTGGCGCTGCAGCAGCATCCGCGCGATTTCCCCGACATCTACCGCGCGCTGGTCTCGGCCGGCGAGCACTCCGGCCACCTCGGCCTGGTGCTGGAAAAGCTGGCCGACTACATCGAGACGCGCAACACGCTCACCGCCAAGATCAGGCTGGCCTTCACCTACCCGGCCATCGTCACCGTGGTGGCCTTCGCCATCGTGATCTTCCTGCTTTCCTACGTGGTGCCGCAGGTGGTGAGCGTGTTCGCCAACACCAAGCAGAAGCTGCCCACGCTGACCATCATCATGCTGGCGCTGTCGGATTTCGTGCGCAACTGGTGGTGGGCCGCGCTGGCCTTCATCGTCGCGGTGGCGTTCGGCATCCGCAGCCTGCTGCGCCAGCCCGGGGTGCGGCTGTCGTGGCACCGCTGGCTGCTGACCGCGCCGCTGCTGGGCAAGCTGATCCGCGGCTACAACACCGCGCGCTTCGCCAGCACGCTGGCCATCCTGGTGTCGGCCGGCGTGCCCATCCTGCGCAGCCTGCAGGCAGCCGGCGAGACCCTGACCAACGAAGCGCTCAAGGACAACGTGGACGACGCCACCACGCGTGTGCGCGAAGGCGCCTCGCTGGCGCKCGCGCTGGCCGCGCAGAACCAGTTCCCGCCGGTGCTGGTGCACCTGATCCGCTCGGGCGAGGCCACCGGCAACCTGCCGGTGATGCTGGAGCGCGCCGCCCAGGGCGAAGGCCAGGAACTGGAGCGGCGCACGCTGTTCCTCACCAGCCTGCTGGAGCCGCTGCTGATCCTGAGCATGGGTGTGGTGGTATTGCTGATCGTGCTGGCGGTGCTGATGCCGATCATCGAGATCAACCAGCTGGTGCGGTAGCGCCCGAGGCCGGCTGAGGCAGGCAGAAATGAAAACGGCGCCGGAATGACCGGCGCCGTTTCTCCTTGCTTCTCTTCTGCCCTTGACGGCGTGCGGGCCGCGGCGCGCCACACATGGCACGCCTGTTACCCGCGGTCCCTGGCCTATTCGGCAGCCTTGGCCGTCTTCTTCGGGGCGCGCTTGGCCGGTGCCTTCTTGGCGGCCGGCTCGGCAGCCTTCTTCGCGGGCGCAGCCTTTTTGGCGGGTGCGGCCTTTTTGGCGGGCGCGGCCTTTTTCACCGCCGCGGCCTTCTTGGCAGGTGCCGCGGCCTTCTTGGCCGGAGCCTTCGGCTTGGCTTTCGCCTTGGCCTTCGGTTTTGCCTCGACCAGGGGCTCGGCGCCTTGCGCGGCTTCGGCGGCTTCGGCGGCTTCGGCTACTTCAGCAGCTTCGGCCACCGGGGTCGCCTCAACCGTCTCGACCGTCTCGACCGTCTCGACCACTTCGTCCGCCTTGCGCGCTTCGGCCGGCTCGACCGCTTCGACCGGCCTGGCCGGCTTGACCGGCCTGGTCACCTCGACCCGCTCTACCACCGGCGCGATCACGGTCGCGGAAGGCGCTACGAAGAGCGACCGGTCCATCGGCCACGGGGTCTCGCTCAGCGTGACTTCGGGCTTGGGCGGCTTGCGGCGGCGCGCGGCGTTCGTCGCACCGGCATCGCCTTCCGTCAGTTCGCCTTCCATCGACTCGGCATCATCGAAGCCGTCCTGCGCCAGCGCGAGGGCGTCCAGCGGATCGACCACGAACGAAGGCACGTCATCGCTCTCGTCCGCCTGCGCAGCGTGCTCGGGCAGCGGCGCGGGCTGGATCGGCAGCGCAGGCTGCTGCGCCGGCGCGGGACGCGCACCGTGCGCCTGCTGGGAAGCATGGCGATCGCCGCCCTGGCGGCCGTCGCCGCGGCGGTTGTCGCCGCGACGGCTGTCGCGGTTTTCACGGTTGTCGCGGTTTTCGCGGTTGTCGGGCTGGCGGCTTTCGCGGTTGTCGCCCTGGCGATTGTCCGGCTGGCGGCCTTCGCGGTTGTCGGTCTGGCGATTGTCGGGCTGACGGCCTTCGCGGGTGTCGGCCTGGCGATTGTCGGGCTGACGGCCTTCGCGGGTGTCGGCCTGGCGATTGTCCGGCTGACGGCCTTCGCGGTTGTCGGTCTGGCGATTGTCGGGCTGACGGCCTTCGCGGTTGTCGGTCTGGCGATTGTCGGGCTGACGGCCTTCGCCTTGGCGGTTGTCGCGGTTGTCGCGGTTGTCGCGGTTCTCGCCCTGGCGGGCGTCACGATTGTCGCGGCTCTCCACCTGGCGGCTTTCGGTCGGCCGGCTTTCTGCCGGGCGGCTCTCGGCCGGGCGATTGTCGCGGCTGTCGCCCTGGCGGCCTTCGGCCGGGCGGCTCTCGCCTTCGCCTTGCTTCGAACGGCGCTTGAGGCGCACCCACAGCGTCTTGTTGTTGCCGCCGTTACGCGTCTCGACTTCGAACAGGCCAGTGGCGGCCACCAGCTCGGAGAGCTTGCCGTAACCGTAGTTGCGCGAGTCGAATTCCGGCGCCTGCTTGGCGATATGGGTACCCATGCCGCCCAGCGTGGACCAGCCCTCTTCGTCGGACACGGCCTGCGAAGCGTTCTGCAGCAAGCGCACCAGGCGCGAATCCTGGCGCAGCTCGCCGCTGTTGCGCTTGCGCGCGGGCGCGGCGGTGCCATCCGCCTCCGTGTCGGTATCGGCATCGCTGTCGGCGGCGCGCAGCACGTCGGCGTAGATGAATTTGTCGCAGGCGGTGACGAACGGCTTGGGCGTCTTGCGCTCGCCGAAGCCATACACGGTCAGGCCCTGCTCGCGGATGCGCGAGGCCAGGCGCGTGAAATCGCTGTCGCTGGAGACGATGCAGAAGCCGTCGAAGCGGCCCGTGTACAGCAGGTCCATCGCGTCGATGATCATCGCGCTGTCGGTGGCGTTCTTGCCCACCGTGTAGCGGAACTGCTGGATCGGCTGGATCGAGTGCGAGAGCAGGCGCTCCTTCCAGCTGGCGAGATTGGGCTTGGTCCAGTCGCCGTAGATGCGCTTGACGGCGGCCACGCCGTACTTGGCGACTTCGGCCAGCAAGCCTTCGACGATGGCGGGCGCCGCATTGTCGGCGTCGATCAGCACGGCCAGGGTGGCGGTGCCCTGGCGGGAGGAAATGGTCATTTAGGATCCTGGAGGCCGGTCGGCCTCGGGTAGGGCGGGTTGCACCGTGGCGCGCTCCCTCGGGATATGGCGCACGGTCCGCATCTGCCCGTTCGTTGTGCAAACTGTTTGCAGCGCAGTGTACACGCGAAGCCGTGACAACATGGGAAAGCGCGCCCGCGGCTGGCGCATTTATTGCTGCATCGCAAGGTGCCGCCTCTCCGGGGCCGGTGCTACCATGCTGCAAAGAGACACGGTCGTCCTATGCCTTCACGAGAGGCTGCGCACGGCCGCCCACAACTGAAGTGAGTCGGCGATCCCGACTGCATTCCCCATAGAGGAGCACCTATGAATGCCCCCTTGACTCCGCCGGTCAGCGACGCCATCCGCCGCGCGCTCGAAAACGTTTCCCTGGACGACAAATACACGCTCGAACGCGGCCGCATCTATATCAGCGGCATGCAGGCCCTGGTGCGCCTGCCGATGCTCCAGCGCGAACGCGACCGCGCCGCCGGGCTCAACACCGCGGGCTTCATTTCCGGCTACCGCGGCTCGCCGCTGGGCGGGCTGGACCAGTCGCTGTGGAAGGCCAAGAAGCACCTGGCCGCCCACGACATCGTGTTCCAGCCGGGCCTGAACGAAGACCTCGCCGCCACGTCGGTATGGGGATCGCAGCAGGTCAATATGTACCCGGACGCGAAGTTCGACGGCGTGTTCGGCATGTGGTACGGCAAGGGCCCCGGCGTGGACCGCACCGCCGATGTCTTCAAGCACGCCAATTCGTCCGGCTCCTCGAAGCATGGCGGCGTGCTGGTGCTGGCGGGCGACGATCACGCCGCCAAGTCCTCCACGCTGGCGCACCAGTCCGAGCACATCTTCAAGGCCTGCGGGCTGCCGGTACTGTTTCCGTCCAATGTGCAGGAGTACCTCGACTTCGGCCTGCACGGCTGGGCCATGAGCCGCTATTCCGGACTGTGGGCGGCGATGAAGTGCGTAACCGACGTGGTGGAATCGTCGGCCTCGGTCGAACTCGATCCGCATCGCGTGGAGATCGTGCTACCCGAGGATTTCGCGGTGCCGCCGGGTGGCCTCAATATCCGCTGGCCGGACCCGCCGCTCGAACAGGAAGCCCGCCTGCTGGACTTCAAGTGGTACGCCGGCCTGGCCTATGTGCGCGCCAACAAGATCGACCGCATCGAGATCGATTCGCCACAGGCGCGCTTCGGCATCATGACCGCCGGCAAGGCGTATCTCGACACCCGCCAGGCCCTGTGCGACCTGGGCCTGGACGAAGAGACCTGCGCGCGCATCGGCATCCGCCTGTACAAGGTGGGCTGCGTGTGGCCGCTGGAGGCGCACGGCGCGCGCGCGTTCGCCGAAGGCCTGCAGGAAATCCTGGTGGTCGAGGAAAAGCGCCAGATCATGGAGTACGCGCTCAAGGAAGAGCTGTACAACTGGCGCGACGACGTGCGCCCCAAGGTCTACGGCAAGTTCGACGAGAAGGACAACGCCGGCGGCGAGTGGTCGATCCCGCAAAGCAACTGGCTGCTGCCGGCGCACTATGAGCTGTCGCCGGCCATCATCGCGCGCGCCATCGCCACGCGCCTGGAGAAGTTCGAACTGCCGTCCGACGTGCGCGCACGCATCGCCGCGCGCATCGCGGTGATCGACGCCAAGGAGAAGAGCCTGGCGGTGCCGCGCGTGACGGCCGAGCGCAAGCCCTGGTTCTGCTCGGGCTGCCCGCACAACACGTCGACCAACGTGCCCGAGGGCTCGCGCGCGATGGCCGGCATCGGCTGCCACTACATGACGGTGTGGATGGACCGCAACACCAGCACCTTCAGCCAGATGGGCGGCGAAGGCGTGGCGTGGATCGGGCAGATGCCGTTCGCCGGCGCCAAGCACGTGTTCGCCAACCTGGGCGACGGCACCTACTTCCACTCCGGCCTGCTGGCGATCCGCGCCTCGATCGCGGCCAACGTCAACATCACCTACAAGATCCTCTACAACGACGCGGTCGCCATGACCGGCGGCCAGCCCATCGACGGCAAGCTGTCGGTGCAGGACGTGGCCAACCAGGTCGCGGCCGAAGGCGCGAAGCAGATCGTCATCGTCACCGACGAGCCGGACAAGTACAGCGCCGCCATCAAGCTGCCGCAAGGCGTGGAAGTGCATCACCGCGACGAGCTGGACAAGATCCAGCGCGAGCTGCGCGAAGTGCCGGGCTGCACGATCCTGATCTACGACCAGACCTGCGCCACCGAGAAGCGCCGCCGCCGCAAGCGCGGCACCTATCCGGACCCGGCCAGGCGCGCCTTCATCAACGATGCGGTCTGCGAAGGCTGCGGCGACTGCTCGGTCAAGTCCAACTGCCTGTCGGTGGAACCGCTGGAGACCGAGTTCGGCACCAAGCGGCAGATCAACCAGTCGTCGTGCAACAAGGACTTCTCCTGCGTCAACGGCTTCTGCCCGAGCTTCGTCACGGCCGAAGGCGCGCAGGTGAAGAAACCCGAGCGCCACGGCATATCGATGGAGAGCCTGCCTGCGCTGCCGTTGCCTGAACTACCCGGCCTCGATCATCCGTACGGCGTGCTGGTCACCGGTGTCGGCGGCACCGGCGTGGTCACCATCGGCGGCCTGCTCGGCATGGCTGCGCACCTGGAGGACAAGGGCGTCACCGTGCTCGATATGGCGGGCCTCGCGCAGAAAGGCGGCGCCGTGCTCTCGCACGTGCAGATCGCCGCGCGGCCCGAGCAACTGCACGCCACCCGCATCGCCATGGGCGAGGCGGACCTGGTGATCGGCTGCGACGCCATCGTCAGCGCCACCGACGATGTCATCTCCAAGACCCAGGTCGGCCGCACGCGCGCCATCATCAACACCGCGCAGACACCCACGGCCGAGTTCATCAAGAACCCGAAGTGGCAGTTCCCCGGCGTGTCGGCCGAGCAGGATGTGCGCAACGCGGTCGGCGAGTCCTGCGACTTCATCAATGCCGGCGCCCTGGCCGTGGCACTGCTGGGCGACACCATCTACACCAACCCGCTGGTGCTGGGCTATGCCTGGCAAAAAGGCTGGCTGCCGCTGTCGCTCGACGCCATGGTGCGCGCGATCGAACTCAACGGCGTCGCGGTGGAGAAGAACAAGGCCGCCTTCGACTGGGGCCGCCACATGGCGCACGACCCGGAACACGTGCTGTCGCTCACCGGCAAGCTCAAGAGCACCGCCGAGGGCGCCGACGTGGTCAAGCTGCCCACCTCCTCCGGTGCGCTGCTGGAGAAGCTCATCACGCGCCGCGCCGAGCATCTCGCCGCCTACCAGGACGCCGCCTACGCGCAGACCTTCCGCGCTGCCGTGAACAACGTGCGCGCGAAGGAAATCGAACTGGTCGGCAGCGCCAAGCCGCTGCCGCTGACCGAGGCAGTGGCACGCAACCTGTCCAAGCTGATGGCCTACAAGGACGAGTACGAGGTCGCCCGCCTCTACACCGATCCGGTCTTCCTCGACAAGCTGCGCAGCCAGTTCGAGGGCGAGCCCGGGCGCGACTACCAGCTGAAGTTCTGGCTGGCACCGCCGCTGCTGGCCAAGCGCGACGAAAAGGGCCACCTGGTCAAGCGCGCTTTCGGCCCGTCCACCATGACCCTGTTCCGCCTGCTGGCGAAACTCAAGGGCCTGCGCGGCGGCCCGCTCGACGTGTTCGGCAGGACCGCCGAGCGCCGCACCGAACGCGCGCTGATCGGCGAGTACCGCGCGCTGCTCGACGAGCTGACACGGGACCTGAGCCCGGCCAACCACGCGACCGCTGTCGCGCTGGCAAACCTGCCCGACGACATCCGCGGCTTCGGCCACATCAAGGATGACAACCTGGTCAAGGTGCGCTCGCGCTGGTCGGCGCTGCTGGAACAGTTCCGCCATCCGGAGACGGCGCAGCAGGTGGCATGAGGTGAAGCTCGGGCGCAGCCTTGCGGCGGCGCCCCGGTTGTCGTCAAACCCCGCGTTATTCGTAGCGCGGGGTTTTTTTTGGCGGCGCCATGTTCCGATCCGTTCCGGTCGGCCCGCCCGCCAGCGCGCACGCCCTCACGCCGGCTGCGCCAGCGTCGTCTCGTTTTCCTTCACGTACATCGAGTTGCGCGGCCGCGCGAACACGCGCCGCACCATCGGTTCGAAGAACGACAGCGGCAGGTTGTCGTAGTCCTGCATGAAGGCGGCGCCGTCGTACTTGGCGCAGAACTCGGCGGTGCGCGCGAACAGCTCGGGCTGGCCGCGGAATTGCTCGCGCAGGTTGCGGTCAAGGCCCAGGTGGTGAAAGAAGTAGTAGCCCTGGAACACGCCGTGCTTCTCCACCATCCACAGGTTCTCGGGGCTGACGAAGGGCTTGAGGATGGCCGCGGCGATGTCGGGATGGTTGAAGCTGCCGAGCGTGTCGCCGATGTCGTGCAACAGCGCGCACACCACGTATTCCTCGTCGCGGCCGTCACGGTGCGCCAGCGTGGCGGTCTGCAGGCTGTGGGCCAGGCGGTCGATGGGAAAGCCGCCGCAGTCGCCGTCGAGCAGCTTGAGGTGGGCCAGCACGCGGTCGGCCAGGTTTTGCGCGAAGGGCATGAACTCGGCGGAAATGGCGGCCCAGTCCTCGCGTGTGCCGTTTTCCATATGGCTGAAGGTGGCGCGGGCGTGCTTTGTGGTTTCGCTCATGGGGGTGGTCTCCTGTGGCGGGTTGTCCCCGCTTGTCTTGATATTGGCGAAGCCGATTCTGGCACAGCTTTCGCGGCTACACTGTCAAGGACTCGACATTACCGCCGCCGCGCGGCGCCTCGACCCAGCATGCAGATCCGCCCTTACCTGGCCTCCGACGAGCACGACATCATCGCCCTGTGGCAGGCCTGCGGCCTGACCCGGCCCTGGAACGACCCGAAGAAGGACATCGCCCGCAAGCTCACCGAGCAGCCCGAGCTGTTCCTGGTCGGGGAAGTGGATGGCCGCGCCGTGGCCTCCGCCATGGTCGGCTTCGACGGCCACCGCGGCTGGGTGTACTACCTGGCCGTGCATCCGGACCACCGGCGCCGCGACCACGGCCGCCGCCTGATGGCGCACGCCGAGCAGCTGCTGATCGAGCGCGGCTGCCCCAAGATCAACCTGCTGGTGCGCACCGGCAACCACCAGGTGATCGATTTCTACCGCAGCCTCGGGTACGCCCAGGACGAGGCGGTCAGCCTGGGCAAGCGGCTGATCCCGGACCTGTAGCCACACCACGCCACCGGCAGGCAGCCATGTTCCGCATCCTCGCCATCGATCACCTGGTCCTGCGCAGCGCCGATGTGCCCGCGCTGCTGCGTTTCTACGTGGAGGTGCTGGGCTGCAGCGTGGAGCGCGAGCAGCCGGCCTTCGGCCTGACCCAGCTGCGCGCCGGCAGCGGCCTGATCGACCTGGTCACGCTGGACGGCCCGCTCGGCCGCGCGGGTGGCGCCGGGCCCGGTGCGCAGGGGCACAACCTGGACCATTTCTGCCTGCGCGTCGATCCCTTCGACGCCGATGCCCTGGGCACCCACCTGCGCGCGCATGGGGTGGAGCCGGGTCCGGTGGAGATGCGCTTCGGCGCCGAGGGCAAGGGGCCGTCGATCTACGTGCGCGATCCCGATGGCAATGTCGTCGAGCTGAAGGGGCCGCCAACGGATACGGTTGCGTAGCCTGTGCGGCGAACTAGGCATGCGGGCCGGATAGCCCTACAATTCCCGCTTCCCTCCGCCGCCGCTCCGGGCGCGCCATGACCGCACAAGACGCTGCTTCCGCACCACCTGCCGGCCGGCCTCCCATTTCCCCGCGCCAGCTGGTCTGGACCCTCGGCATCACCGAGACCATTTCCTGGGGCACCCTCTATTTCGCTTTCACCGTCTTTATCGGGCCGATGAGCGCCGCGCTGGGCTATTCCAAGCCCTTCCTCGCCGGCGGCTATTCGCTGGGCCTGCTGGTGTGGGCAATGTGCTCGTTCGCCGTGGGCCGGCTGCTGGACCGCGTGCCGGCGCGCATCGTCATGACCACCGGCTCCGCGCTGGCCGGCTGCGGGCTAATGCTATGGGCCTGGAGTCCGAGCCAGGCGGCTTTCCTGCTGATGTGGATACCGCTGGGCCTGGCCATGTCCACCACGCTGTACGAGCCGGCCTTCGTGGTGCTGCGCCAGGCCTTCGGCGACGGCTACCAGAAGTCCATCATGACGGTGACGCTGATGGCCGGCTTCGCCAGCACGATCTTCGTGCCGCTGGCGCAATGGCTGGTGCTGCATCTGGGCTGGCGCGAGACGCTGCTGTGCTTCGCCGCGCTCAACCTGCTGGTCTGCGCGCCGCTGCACGCGCGCCTGCGCTACCTGGCGCACGCCAGCTACGCCGCCGCCCCGGCACCGGCCATGCCGCTGGCCGACCCGGCACAGCCCGGCATCGCGCGCCTCGCGCTGCGCCAGCCGGTGTTCTGGGCGGTGGTGCTGGCCTTCACGGCGCTGGCGGTGATTGCCTCGCTGCTGGGCGCCCACCTGATCCCGATGCTGACCGAGAAGGGACTGCCGCTGGGCGAGCAGTTGATCGTGGCGGCGCTGATCGGCCCGGCCCAGGTGGTGGGCCGGCTGGTCATGATGCGCTTCCCGGCGCGCCATCCGCTGCGCCTGTCGCTGCCGGTCTACGCGGTGATGAGCGTGGGCCTGGTGTGCTTCGCGCTCGGCTACGGCAAGTGGCTGATGGCGGCGGCCGTGCTCTACGGCTGCGCCAACGGCATCAACACCATGCTGCGCGCCATGGCCATGCCGGAGCTGATCTCGCGCCATCACTACGCCACGCTCAACGGCCTGATGATGACGCCGGTGCTGCTGATGCAGGCCGCCGCGCCCTGGCTGGGCGCGCTGCTGTGGCGCGCGGCCGGCGGCTACTGGCTGATGCTGTGGGTGATGGTGGCGCTGGCGCTGTCGGCGCTGGGGGCCTTCGCCTTCGCGCTGCACCAGCGCGGCCTGCTGCGCCCGGCCACGACCGCGCTGGCATAGCGCCGGCGAGCGCCGCATGGCGCGCACGTCATGCGGCCGACGCACCGATGTGCGACGATGCGGGGCTCGAACACTTCGCTGCGCCCGCCGGGGCACGGCGCGCCATGCCGGCGCGGCGGTGCGTGCCCTTCGCCAATATGCCCGATTCCTCCCCTGCCGAACTGACCCGGCCGTCCGCTCCCGACCCGTCTCCTGCCGTGCCCGGCGCGCGCCGCGTGGAGCACGCCGCGCGCGCCACCATGGCGCTGTTCTTCGTCAACGGCGCCACCTTCGCCACCTGGGGCGTGCATATCCCGACCATCAAGGCCCGCTTCGGCCTGTCCGACGCGGTGCTCTCGCTGGCCATGCTGGCGGTAGCCGGCGGCGCCATCGCGGCGATGGGCCCGGTGGGCCGCTGGGTAGCGCGCGCCGGCAGCGCCCGCGCCAGCCGCGCGAGCGGGCTGGTCTACGCGGCGGCCACGGTGGCCATCCTGGCCATGCCGGCATTCGCCCTGCTGATCCCCGCGCTGATCGCCTTCGGCATGGCCAACGCGGCCTTCGATGTCGGCATGAACGCGCAGGCCGCCACGGTGGAGAACAGCCGCGCGCGGCCCATCATGTCGGCACTGCACGGCATGTTCAGCCTGGGGGGCATGGCCGGCGCCGCGGCCGGCGGCCTGCTGATGGGCCTGGGCGTGCCGCCGCTGGCGCATGCCGCCGGCATGGCGCTGCTGACGGCAGCGGTCACGGCCGGCGTGGCGCCCCGGTTGCTGGAGGATCACCCGATGCCGCCGCCGTCCGCCCACCACCGCGACCATGCGGTGCGCGCGCTCTGGCTGCTGGGCCTGATGGCCTTCCTCGGGCTGGTTGGCGAAGGTGCGATGTACGACTGGACCAGCGTCTATATGCGCGAAGTGGCGCAGGCACCGCAAGCATGGATCAGCGCCGGCTACGCCGCCTTCTCGGGCGGCATGGCGTGCGGCCGCTTCGGCGGCGACCGCCTGCGCGCGCGCTGGTCGGACGCGCGCACGCTGAAGATCAGTGCCTGGGTCGCCTTCGCCGGGATCGCGCTGGCGCTGCTGTGGCCGTCGCCGCGGGCGGCGCTGGCCGGCTTTGCGCTGATGGGGCTGGGGGCGGCGAACATGGTGCCGGTGTTCTTCGTGGCGGCCTCGCGCCTGCCGGGCGTGGCACCGGCCGAGGCGATCGCGCGGGTCGCGCGCTTCGCCTACGTGGGCCTGTTGCTGGGGCCGGTCATCATCGGTGGCGTGGCCCACGTCAGCAGCCTTCGCTACGGGCTGGGCGTGGTCGCCATCACCATGGGCTGGATCGCGCTGGTGGGCGCGCGGCTGGCGCGGCCCTACCTGGGCGCAAGGAAGCAGCCGGCCAGGTAGCCGGCCGCCCGTCAGGCCGCCGCCCCGAGCGCGGCCGGGGCGGATGCGCCCTGCCCCTCGAACACGAAGGTGTCCATCGCCAGCACGCCGTAGGTGACATCGTCGGCCACGCGCGCCACCCCCGCGGCGGGCTGCCCGGGCCGCGCGCCGTCACGCGGCCCCAGCGCCGCGCCCAGCGCCACGAAGAACGGCAGCAGGTGTTCGTCGGTCGGGTGGGCACGGCGGGCATATGGCGCCTGCGCGCGGTAGTCGGCAATGCGGGTGGTGTCGCCGCTGGCGAGCGCCTCGGCAAGCGCCTCGCCCATCCAGTCGCGGAACGCCTCCACATATGACTCGGCCACCTCGCCGTGCTGCTCGCGCCGCCCGCCGGGGCCGAACACTTCCTGCAGGTTGTGGGTAAAGCTGCCCGAGGCCATCACCAGCACACCCTCGTCGCGCAACGGCGCGAGCGCGCGGCCAATCTCGATCTGGGCCGCGGGCGGCAGGTAGGGGTTGAGCGCCAGTTGCACCACCGGTACGTCGGCCGCGGGGAAGAAATGCCGCAGCGGCATCCATGCGCCGTGGTCCAGCGGGCGATCCTCGTCCTGCAGCACCACCGCGGCGCCAGGCACGTGCGCCGCCTCGACCAGGGCCTTGACGCGGCCGGCCAGCGCCGGCGAGCCGGGCGCGTTGTAGCGCAGTTCGTAGAGCGCGCGCGGGAATCCGCCGAAGTCGTGCCAGGCCTCCTGCCGCTCGCGCGTGCCGACCACCAGCGTGCTGTAGATCCAGTGCGCCGAGATCACCAGCACCGCGCGCGGCTGGCGCGCGCGCAACTGCTCGCCGAGCGCGTCGAGCGCGGCGCCGCTGGGGCCCGGCTCGAGCGCGAGCATGGGAGAGCCGTGGGAAACGTAGATGGCGGGAAGCATGATGTCTGCCTTCTGATCCATTGATACATCCGAGTGTGACAAAACGCGGCGGCGCTGGCAGCGGCCATTTGCGGACTCCTCCATCAAAAAACTTGAAGCCAGCGTGCATGGACCGCGCCGGCTAACGTTGGGTGCCCCACACAACGCTTTAAAGATCCCGGCACTTCCCCGGCAATCGGCTTATGATGGCAAGCGTGGGGTCCGGCACGGCTCCGGCAAGCCCCGCAACCCGCAACCTATGGTGACGACGCGCGCCCCGGCGCGTCCGGTTGGAGAACATCGTGGTCAAGCGCCCCGCCCGCAGCCCGAGACTGCCCCATGCGAACTGGTGGCAACCGGGTGTGTATGCAAGCGGACCGGCCGTGCTCCTGTGGATCGCAGCCCGCATCCCGGCTCCCTGGCTGGCCGGCTTCCTCAACTTCCCCGCTGCCACCGCGCTGCTCAATCACTGCGGCGATACCCTCTTCGTGACCGGCTGGCTGGCCAGTGCGCTGTGGCTGTGGCTGACGCGCAAGCGCGATCCCGCCGAGAGCGCGCCGCGCCACGTCGCGCAGGACAATGCCACCAAGCCCGGCGATCACAGGCCGCACCGCGCCGGCTGACGCCGCGGCGGGCAGCGCCGATCCGTCCTTGCCGCGCCCGCCGGGAACGCCACGCGCCGTACGGGTGTAACCTTGGGGCCACACGCAAGGGCCGGTCGCGCGCCGGCCCGTTTTTCCTGGCCGGCCGCCCGATCCCTTAACATGTTGCCTTTCAGTCCCCGCCGCATGCTGTTGCGCGCACGCGGACCGCAAGCCTGTTCCTTATCGCACCAGAAGCATCAGACGCATCATGCAAGCCAACACAGCAACATCCCCGATCCCGGATATCTCCAAAGCCCAGCGACGAAAAGCCATCCTGGCCGCCACCATCGGCAACGGCCTCGAATGGTTCGACTTCACGGTCTACAGCTTCTTCGCGCTCATCATCGCCAAGCTGTTCTTCCCCACCGGCAATGACCTCACCTCCTTCCTGCTGACCGTCGCCACCTTCGGCGTGGGCTTCTTCATGCGCCCGGTCGGCGCCATCGTGCTCGGCGTCTACGCCGACCGCGTTGGCCGCAAGGCGGCGCTGACGCTGACCATCCTGATGATGGCGCTCGGCACCGCCATCATCGGCCTGGCGCCCACCTATTCGTCGATCGGCCTGTGGGCACCGGCGCTGATCGTGCTGGCCCGCCTGATCCAGGGGTTCTCGGCCGGCGGCGAGGTCGGCGGCGCCACCGCCTTCCTGATCGAGCACGCGCCCGACGAAGAGCGCGGCGCCTACGCCAGCTGGCAGCAGGCCAGCCAGGGCATCTCCTTCATGCTGGGCGCGGCCATGGGCGCACTGGTGATCAACGGCCTGGAGCCGGAGCAGATCGACGCCTGGGGCTGGCGCATCCCGTTCCTGTTCGGCCTGCTGATCGGCCCGGTCGGCATGTACATCCGCTCCCACCTGGAGGAGCCGCCCGCCTTCGAGGTGCGCCGCGCCGAGCGCAAGGCCAGCAAGGTCAAGTTCTCGCCGCTGACGCAGGTGCTGCGCGACCACCCGCGCGAAGTGCTGGCAGGCCTCGGCGTGACCATCCTGTGGACGGTCTGCACCTATGTGCTGGTGTTCTACATGCCGTCCTACGCCAAGCAGCAGCTCGGCCTGCCGCTGGGCGCCACGTTCCAGTCCACGGCCATCTGCGGCGCCATCATCCTGGTGCTGTGCCCGCTGATGGGCATGCTGTCCGACCGCGTGGGCCGCAAGCGCATGCTGGGCACCGTGGCGCTCATCATCGGCGTGCTGGCCTACCCGCTGTTCCACTGGCTCAACGTCTCGCCGACCACGCAGACGCTGCTGATGGTGCAGGTCATCCTGGGCATCCTGCTGGCTGCCTTCACCGGCCCCGCGCCGGCGGTCCTGGCCGAGCAGTTCCCGACCGAAGTGCGCTCCACCGGCCTGTCGCTCGCCTATAACTTCGCGGTGACCATCTTCGGCGGCTTCGCCCCGCTGATCGTGACCTGGCTGATCACCTCGAGCGGCAGCAAGCTGGCACCCGCCTACTACGTGATCGCCGCCGCCGTGGTGAGCTTCATCGCGCTGCTGTTCATGCACGACCGCACCGGCAAGCCGCTGCAATGACGGCCGCGCCGGCGCCGGATTGCGCCGGCGAGCCATGAACGGATAAAAAGAAGCCAACCGCGAGGTTGGCTTTTTTTTCAGGGCGGCGGATCGCGGGCGGGCGGCGCCGCCCCGAGCGAGCGCAGCAACCGCCAGGCCATGAAGCCGAGCACGCCCACCGCCACCAGCAAGGCGCCCCACAACACCAGGCGCCGCGTATCGGCGGACACCGCCGCGGACTGCGGCGAGGCCGTCATGCCCGCGATATGCGCGTTGCCGATTACCGGCGCGGGACCGGCGAGCAGTTCGTCGCGCGCAACGCGCCCGGGCTCCGGCGCCGTCCCCTGCGCCTCGCCCACCGCCAGCGAAAACGGCGCCGCGCCGCGCGCAACAAAGGTCAGCACGGCTGGCCGCCAGCCCAGCGCCAGCTCCGGCATGCCGCTGCCCAGGCCGCCACTGCGCCCCGCTACGCTCAGGCGCCAGAAACGGTCGGCATTGCGGCTGATCGCCAGCGGCGCATTTTCCTGCTCGGTACCGCCGGCGCCCGCCAGGCGAAAGAGTTGCATGCTGCTGGCCAGGCGCCAGGCCGATTGCGCATCGGGGCGCGACCACAGCGTGGCCTGCGCCACGGTATTGGCCTGCGGCAGGCGGATGCGCACGCGCTCGGCGGGAAAGCGGCCGCCGCTGTCGAACAGGTACTCGTCGCCGGTTCCCGCCTGTGTGGCGACGATACCGTCGCGCCATTGCAGCGACAGCGGCGGCGGCGCGCTTGCCGCCACGGTTTCGACCTGTACGCGCAGCGGGACCGGCGGCGTGCCCAGCCACTGCAGCCGCAGGTAACGCGCGCGCACGCGCGCAAGCGTCACGCGGTCCTGTGTGAGCGTGCTGCCGTCGCGCGTCAGGCGCAGCAGTTGCGCCGTGCCCGCGCCCTGCCATTGCTGCAAGTCGTCGCTCGTGGTCACTTGCACGCCGCCCTGGAAGTCGCCTTCGGGCAAGCCGATCACCACCGCGCTGGCCGCCGCGCGCAGCTGGCTCAGATCCAGCAGCCAGGCCGCCGGCTTGCCGGCGGGCGGCGGCGGGCTGGCCGCGCGCAGCGCGCCGTCGCTGCCGATCACCACGCCCATGGGCGCGCCCTGGACCGGTGCGCGCGCCGCCGGCAGCGCGAACCACGGCACTTCGTGCAGCGTGCGCACTTCGGCGGGCGCCTCGGCCGGCAGCGCCAGCGCATAGGGCAACAACTCGCCGGCGCCGTTGCGCACGCGCAGGTCGCCGAGTCCGCCTTGCCGCGCGTGGGCGTAGACGCTGGCATCCAGCGTCACCGCGTAGTACGCCGCGGCGCCTTCGGTGACCAGCGCGAAGCGCTCGGCCCACGCCAGGCCCGGGGCCAGCAGCRCCACGACGGCGCCCAGGAGCAGCGCCTTGGCCGGCCTGCCGGGGCCGGGGGAAAACCGTGTCATGCGGCCTCCTTCGCCTTCGGCGGCAAGGGCGAGAAATAGCCGATCAGCAACAGCAGGACGCCCACGCCGATAAACGAGATGATCCGCTCGATGCCCTTGACGAAGGACAGGTCGAGCAGGAACAGCTTGATCACCGTCACGCCGAGCAGCGCCCCGCCCACGAACCACAGCACGCGCGTGCCGCGCCGGGTGGCCGCCACCATCACGATCAGCGCCAGCACGGTCCAGAACACCGACAGCGAGGCCTGCACCAGCGTGGATGCGCCCAGCTCCTGCAGCGTGTAGGGCACGCCGGACCAGTGATGAAGCGTGCGCAGCAGCATCGCGTTGAGCCAGACGAAGAGCGTGGCCGCGGCGATGCCCCTGAGCCCGTCAGCGTACGGCTCCACCGGCATGCCGATGCGCCGCGCCCGCGCGAGCCACAACATTGCCACGCCGTAGACCAGCACCTGCACGAGATCCAGCGGATTGAGCAGCGGCACGCGGCCGAGGGTGGCGCCGGCCTGGGTCAGGTTGGCGTACAGCGTCCACAGCCACATCAGCACCACCAGGGGCGCCGAGGCCACGGCAAACAGGCGCAGCAGGCTGTCGCGCCGCGCCCAGACCATCCCGGCCAGCGCGAACGCGCTCCAGCCCGCCAGGAAGACCAGTTGCAGGTTCAGCGAGCGCAGTACGTCCGCCACGCCATAGCCGATGCCGAAGTGATGATGCAGGGTGCGCAGCAGGACCGCGTTGAACCACAGGAAGGCGGTGGCCAACGCGGCGTACTCCAGCACGCGCGGGCAGCCGGCCAGCCCCAGCGCGGCAAGGCGGCGCAACCACAGCACCAGCGCCAGCGCGGCGAGCAGCTGCGCCACGTCGAGCGGGTTGAGCAGCGGCAGGTAGAACAGCGGGGCGGCATCGCCGTCGCTGGCCACGCTGGCCACGCTCCACAGCCACAACAGCGCCGCCAGTGGCGCGGCGCCCCACAGCAGGTAGGCGCGCGCGAAGCGGGCCACCGGCCAGCGCAGGCGCCAGCCCCAGGCCGACAGCAGCGCCAGCAGCGCGCCGTAGCCGTAGGCCCACGCGCTCCAGCTCCACGCGCCTTCCGGCACGTAGGCGCGCAAGCGCCAGTAGCCCTCCGTGGTCAGCAGCATGCACAGCGTCCCGAACAGCAGCGCATGGTGTGGCGCCAGCAGCGCATCGGGCACATCGTCCTGCAGGCGTCGCAGCAGCACGTAGGTCGCAGCGAAGACCGCCAGCCAGGCCAGCGCGCCCGTGCCGGCCAAGGGCGAGGCCAATCGGGCCGCGCAGCTCAGCGCTGCCAGCACGGCCAGCAGCGGTGCCACGGCCAGCGCCGGCATGCCCGCCAGCGGCCATGCCAGGCCGCGCCGCGCCAGGTGCGCCAGCCATCCGCCGAGCGCCACGAACAGCGCCAGCAGCTCCAGCAGGGCCCGCGGCTGCCAGCCTCGCTGCATGTGCCAGTGCAGGATTTCGGCCACGCCGCCGCCCAGCCACCACAGCAAGCCCCAGCCGGCCGCCGCCAGGCCCAGCGGCGCGCACGGCGCGTACCAGGCGCGTGCCTCGGGCCGTCCGTGCAGGCGCCAGCCGCTGAAGATGCCTGACCCGGCCAGCAGCAAGGTGCCGATATAGCGGCTGTTCAGCACAGGCCACTCCAGCCGGGCGGTCTCGGACAGGCTGCCCGCGGCGAAGGCCATGCCGCCAGCCAGTTGCAGCAGCAAGCCGCTGGCCAGCGCCAGGCGGCGCTGCTGGCGCACGCCCAGCCACACCACGGCGGCGCCCTCCACCGCCCACACCGCGCTGGTGGTGCGCCCGTCGAAAGCCAGCGGCACGGCCAGCGTGGCAAAGATGACGCCAAGCGCCAGCATGGCCTCGAACAGCAGCCCCAGGCGCTCGCGCCGCGCCGACAGCCATGCGGCCAGGCCGAGGTAGAAGGCCGCCAGCGCGACCGCGCTCCATGCCATGGCAAACGGGATATTGCGCACCAGCGCGGCCTGCAGGCCCATCGCCAGCAGCGGCGTGCCGAACACCAGCGTGCCGTCCACGTAGTCCTTCAGGCTGACCTGCCGGCGCAGCGCATAGAGCAGCGCGATGCCGGTGTACATCAGGAAGAACAGGATCAGGAAGGGCTCGGTGCTGGCCAGCAGCGCGGGGCGGTAGTTGAACGCGCCCCATGCCGTGCCGATGCCGAAGGTGAAGGCAAAGCCGAGCAGGTTGAGCTGGCGCCAGGCGCGGAACCAGGCAATGGCGAAGATGCCGGCGTTGAGCAGCGCGTAGTAGCTGAACAGCATCACGTGGCTGCCGCCGCCGGTGGAGATCAGTACCGGGGCGAGAAAGCCGCCGGCGCTGCCCGTGAATGCCAGCACTGCCGCGTTCTGCAGCACCGCCAGGCCGCCGRCCAGCACGCAGATCGCCACCAGCAGCGGGAAGGCCGCCGCCGCCGGCAGCAGGCCATACAGCTTGGTGGCGGCGAACACCGTGAGGTACAGCACGCCCACGCCGCCGCCCTGCAGCACCAGCGCGTAGGTGGCGCGGCGCTCGCGCAGGAGCCAGCCCATCGCCAGCAGCGCCACCGCGCCGGCGGCCACGCCGGCAAGGCGGAACTCCACCGGCAGCATCGCGTTGTCGGACGCGTACTTGAGCAGGAAGGCTACGCCGAAGAACAGGATCAGCACGCCGACCCGCACCACGCTGTTGCCGCCGAGCAGCCAGTCGCGCGCGGCAGACAGCGCGCGCTGGACAAAGTCCGGCTCCTGCGGGCCGAGCGGCGTGGAGAGCGGCGGCGCGGGCGGAACCACCGCCGGCGATACCGGCGGCTGTGCGACCACCGGCGGCACCGGGATCGCCGCGGGCATGGCAATGGATGGTGGCGCTGCCGCCGCGGCCGGGACAGGGACCAGGACAGGGACCCGGACCGGCATCTCGCCTGCCTCGGTCGCGGACGAGGAAGGCTGCGCAACCGCCGGGTCCTGGAGCGCTTGCGCGCCCGCCGCGCCGCGCAGCTGCGCCAGCTCACCCCTGAGCGCGGCCAGTTCGCGCTCGAGGTTGGCCACGCGCGCCGCCAGCGGCAGCGGCGCCTGGCCGGCAGCGTCCTGCGTGGCGCCCTGCGCAGTGCCTGCGGGAATCTCCCACGCATCGCCCGGCGCGCGCGGCCGCGCCGGCCGCTCGCTCACCAGCCAGCCAAAGCCGAAGCCCAGCACGGCGCCCGTCAGGGCGCCCCCGAAGCCGGCCGCCACCGCGCCCAGCACCATGCCAATCACCGCGAAGATCCAGCGCATCAGTTATGTGTCGCCTTACAGGTTGACCAGGGGTTGATGCAAGATGAAGCGAAGCGAGCCATTGGGGTGCCCGGCGCGGCCGGCAGGGCCGTTCAGTCCTCGTCGTCGCTATGGATATTGATGACGTGGCGCGCCTCGAACCACAGCGGCATGCCGGGTGCCATTTCCTCGGTGCAATAGGGCTGGTTGTCGAGATCGCCGCTGTAGAGGCCGCCCTCTCGCCCGGTGACCACCACCCACATGCGCTCTACGTGCTGCTCCTCGCGGTCCTGCTCGTCGGTGGTGAGGATGCGGAAGATCAGCTTGACGATCTGGCCGGGCTGCAGCGCCTGGCGCTGCTCCAGCGGCGGGAGCCAGAAGGTTTCGGGATAGGCCGCGGCGATGGCGTCGCCATCGTCGAGCTGCCAGCCGTCTTCTTCCAGAGTGGCTAGTCGTTGTTCCATGTCGGTGTCGTGCATTGATGGGTTTAGGGGTTCGCACCCTCGATGGCACATCGTATCAAATGCCCTCATCGTGCATCACTGGCATGCGTCGCGGACACGACAGGCCACGCCGGCGGCCTTAAGATGACGCCTCCAAGGAGAAAAGCCAAGATGCCTGCCAAGAAGGAAGCCACCACGCCAGAACGCCAGCGCTGCGGCTGGTGCGGGACGCTGGAAGACTACTGCCACTATCACGACACCGAATGGGGTTTCCCCGTCGACGACGACCGCCGCCTGTTCGAGAAACTTTGCCTCGAAGGCTTCCAGGCCGGCCTGAGCTGGCTGACCATCCTGCGCAAGCGCGAGGCGTTCCGCCGCGGCTTTGCCAATTTCGATATCGAGAAGGTGGCGCGCTTCGGCGAGAAGGATATCCAGCGCCTGCTGGGGGATGCCGGCATCGTGCGGCACCGCGGCAAGATCGAGGCAGCCATCAACAACGCGCAGCGCGCCCGCGAGCTGCTCGAGACCGAGTCTTCGCTGGCAGCCTATTTCTGGCGCTTCGAGCCGGAACCGGCAAGCCGGCCCAAGGTGCTGACACCCGAAGTGCTGCGCACCATGGCGATCTCGCCGGAATCCACGGCGCTGTCCAAGGACCTGAAGAAGCGCGGCTGGCGCTTCGTCGGCCCCACCACGATGTATGCGCTGATGCAGGCGATGGGGCTGGTCAACGACCACCAGGACGGCTGCACCACGCGCGAGCAGGTGCTGCGCGCACGCAAGACGTTCAAGGTACCGCGCTGAACGGGCACCGGGCGGACCTGAGGCAGACGTAAACGCGGGGAGGCCCTGGCGACAGACGTATACGTCGTTTCGCGAGGCAGGCTGACGCGTATACGTTCACCCCGCCCGCCTCCGCAATGGTTGCCTTAAGTCTTTCAGTATTGTTTACGTATACATAAATAGTAGTAGTAGGTAAACGCACCCATTTCCCGTGGATAAGCTGGTTTTCCCCTTTCGATTCAGTGACTTGCAGGAAAGATAAGTCATAGGGGAATACCCCTATGACTCGGGATATCTTTGTGCGTATACGTGAAGTGCTCTTGGCGCCACGAAGTTGTACGTATACGTCCCACAGCCCACCCCCAGCCAGGCCACAGCTTTCCGGCCCACTTATCCCCAGGACGAGGCGTGGTTATCCACAGTCGCAGCCTTCTGAAGTCCTAACATCCGCCGCCGAAAACGCTGAATCCACTGGCAGCCCACCGGGACCGACGGCGCATCGTGACCGGCGCCGCCGGCTGAGCCCCCGCCCCTGCCTGTGTTGCCCGCCGGCCAACCTTTGCGCAGCGCACCTGTCTGCGAACTTCCAACATGTGGCCGCCGCCAAGTGGCGGCGCATCCCCATTCGCGCCTCCGATCCGTTGCGGCGGGGATGGCACGGTCCATGCGGTCAGAGCATCAGGCGCGGGGCCGATGCCCGCCCTCCCGTCCCCGGGGCCCCAGGCCCCTTCGGAGAACCGCAAATGAAGATCCAATGCCCCGAGCGCCCAGAGAGCCATGCCGTCCCGCGGCTGCGCGTGGCATTGCGTAAACTGCGGCGCGCGGTGCTCCTGGTTCGGGTGCTCGGAATGTGCATGCAAAGCATCGCCTTCGCCCCGCCCGCGGCGCAGGCGGGCCCTGCGCTCACGCCCGACCAGGCCCAGCCGCCGGGCTACCTCGAAGCCGTTTCCACCGGCTACGGCAACGGCCGGGCGTTCAGCGCGCCCGAGGGCATCGCTGCCTTGCGCTTGCCGCGCGCGGTTGCCCCCGACGCGCGCTCGCCCTCGGTGCCGTCCCCGCCGGCACCGGCACCCGCCGCCACCCCGGTGATGCCCGTCCCGGGCAAGCCGAGGCGTGCGCAGTGACGATGGCGCCGCGGACCGCGCCGCATGCCCGGCAGTCGGTACGCACTCGCACGAACGCGCGGCCGCGCCCGGCGCGATTCTCCTGTTCAGAAGTGCGCGAACGCCTACACTGAAAGAGCCCCTAGCTGCCCGGTGGAGGACAATGTGACGCTTGCGCCTTACGTTTCCGCCTTGCTTGCCTTGCCCCTGTTGGGGCTGGCCGGCGCGGCCCATGCCCAGCCGACGATGCCCTCTGCCGCCAGTGCAGCGGTGAGCGACGCCATTTCCACTGCAGTGCAGCGAGGCGAGACGCCTTACCGCATGCCACCCACGGTCGCCAGCGAAGATGGCGAGTCCCTGCGCGTCGCATGCGCCGGGCTGTTGCAGAAAATCCGCACGGCGCAAGCGCAGCAGCCCCTGGTCGGCACCCGGCGCAGCATCGAGGCAACGCCCGGACTGACCAGCCCCAGCGCCGCCCGCGAGTCTGCGATCCATGCGCTGGAGTCCGACTACCGGGCGCGATGCACGACGGCCCGCGAAGGCGGCTAGCGACGCGGCCGCTGGCCGCGTGGTCGCACCCCCGTTGAAGAAGGCCAGCCGCCCGCGGCTGGCCTCGGTATCTGATGGTTGAGGGAGTCGCTGCCCCTCAGCCAAAAGCCGTACGCATAAATCATCCCGGCGCCGATGATTTCCGACACGCTTCCTGCGTGGCCACCGGACTCGGCGCGCGCCCCCCCCGTATCCACGACAACCCGGCCAGCCGGCTGCCGACCGCGCCACCGGCACTCCGCTAGCCAGGACACAGCAGCTGCGGCTGCGGCTGCGGCTGTCGCAACAACACACTTCGGCGGTACATCAACCCCGCGCCACGGGATGTATCGGCCATCGTCCTCATACCTTCCCGACACATCTTCCGGCCCGCCCTGAGCGGGCGGCCAGCGCTGCTTCCCGGCAGGTCCTCGCAGGGCCGCGCGCCGCCGCATCCCGAGCGCGGCAACGCTGCCGCGCCTGCCGGCTGCGCGCATTAGTTTCATCCACGTGACAAAGCCATGGCCATGCGGCTTAGACCTCGTCCCACTTTCGGCTAGGCCGTCTAATGCTTCTGGTCACTGTCGCTATGGGACGTATTCGCCAAATAATGCTCCGCACAAATAGGAAAAAACAGCAGGAAAGAGCGAGCGAGAAAAGTCATGGCGAGCACCCGAATGACCCGGCAGACCGCCCTGGCGGCAGCCGCGGGATAGAACAAATAAGCATCAGGAAACAAGTCCGCCGCAGTGCACGGCATTGCAAGGCGAGACGGTATTGGATGGGAATGACAGGGCGTAGCGCGCGACGAGCCGGTGGCGCCCTGGTATCTGGTTGAGTTTCAGCAAGGACATGTTTCGGTCGGCCGGCCTGGCCCGTTGCGTTGCGACGGTGCCTTCCGGCCGGCTGGGTGATGCCCGTCTCTCAGGTTGCATCGCAATGGCGCCGGCAAGGATATGTCGCACGCCAAGGGAGACGTTTTGCTTGTCGTTAGCAGTGCAATCCGGGGGAGTAACCGTGAACGCATCCCAGCAGAGTCGCAAGCGATTGCGAACCACGCTCAAGACCACAGCCGTGCTATTGGCCCTATTCGCCCGCGAACATTGCGCCGCAGAAGCCGTGCGGCAGGCAGCGCCGCGTCCGCAGCCGGCAGCCCGGGTGGAACAGCCGGCGGGGGCCGGGGAGAAGGATCAGACCCGGGAGCGCATCTTCGGCCTGGCCGAGGGTGGCTCGCCGAAGCTGGCGCTGGAACAGGCAACGGCGCGTCCGGACGTATTCGCGCTCCGCGACCTGCTGCTGCTGGAGCATCTTGTCGTAGCCCAGCAGATCCGTTGGGCACGACAGCAGGCCAGTGCTTCCAATGACCAGGACCGCCTGGTTCCGGCCGATGGTGCGCTCGCCGCGGCCGATTCGCTGCTGGCCCGGGTGGAGGCGCAAAAGGGGGACGATTTCAACGGCGTGCGGCGCACCGTCCAGGCCGACCGGCTGACTGCCTTGTCGGTGCGCGGGCGCATGAAGGAAGCCGCCGCGCTGTACGAGCAGCTCTCGCAGACGAACGAACCGTTGCCGGCCCCGGCCTACGTCGCCGCGGGCGATGCCTACGCCTATCTCGACAAGCCCGACCTCGCCGCGCGTGCCTACGAACTGTCCCTGCAGACGACGGTCGAGCCGCTCAAGGAAACCACCGAGCCCTACGCGCTATCGCTGCCGACGGTGCAGGAGAGCCTGTTCTTCGCCTACCTTGACCAGGGGCACTACGAAGCGGCGCGTGACCTGGTCGCGAACATGGCGCGCAACACGCCGGCGCACGACGAATTGTCGGAAGACGCAGACAAGACCAATCCGCAATACGGGCGGGTCAAGAAGCTGCAGGCGCAATACCTGCTCTATACCAATCACGTGCATGAGGGCGTGCAGGCGCTCGATGCGCTGCGCAAGGACGCGCCGTTCGACCCCTCCTTGCTGACCGCGCGCGCCGACGGCTCGCTGGTCCTGGAGCGCCCGTACGCCTCGCAGAGCATCTACCGCCAGGCCCAGGCCGACCACCCCGGCGATATCGAAAGCCTGGTGGGCATCGGCAAGACCGCGCTGGAGCTGCATCAGTATGACCAGGCCAACGCGGTCGCCAAGGTGTTCGATGGCAATTTCCCCGACAACAACAGCGTCAAGAACTTCCAGCGCGAGTACCACGTCTACGAGCGCCCGCAACTGATCATCGACGCCATTGGCGAACGCGGCAACGCGGCGCTGGCGGATCACGCCTGGGGCGTCGACACGCGGCTGTACTCGTCGCCGCTGGCCGACTACTGGCGCGTCTTCGCCCACCAGTACTCCGCGCGCGGCGATACCGGCGATGGCCTCAGTGTCAGCCGCATACGCAACGGCATGGGCGGCGAATTCCGGCGCGACGGCTGGGAAGCCTCGGCGGAGGTGCATCGCTCCACCGGCGGCCAGGCCAAGACCGGCGGCACGGGCACGCTGGCCTTCCAGCCCACGGACCGCTGGCGCTTCGGCGCCGGGGTCGACTCCGACGACAACACGCTGCCGCTGAAGGCGTACCAGGCTGGCGTCACCGGCCGCTCGGCCAACGCAAGCGCGCGCTTTTCGCAGGACGATCAGCGCTATTTCAACGTGCTGTATGGCGCGTCCCGCTACAGCGACACCAACCTGCACCAGCAATGGCTGGGCACCTGGTACGAGCGGTTGCTGAACCAGCCGCGCCACCAGGTGTCGATCTGGCTGGATGTCGGCACGAGCAGCAACACGCTGGACGGCACCGCGTACTTCAATCCGCGGCGCGACTACGTCGCGCAACTGCGCACCATGTACCAGTGGACGCCGTGGCGCTACGCCGAGAAGTTGTTCAGCCAGCGCGTGTACGTCACCGCGGGCGGCTACCGGCAGGACGGCTTCGGCGACAGCATGCTGTGGGAAGCCCGCCTCGAGCAGTACTGGCGGCTGGGCCGCAAGGCTTCGCTGACCTACGGCATCGGCGTCGGCAGCCGCCGCTTCGACTCCAATCGCGAGACGACCAAGCTGATCTACCTCAACCTCAACGTTCCCCTATAGGCCATCATGAATAAGCTGAACCGCCGAAAATTCATCGGGCTTGCCGGCGCGCTGTCGGTCACCCATAGCGTCCATGCCGCCTATGGGCTGTCCCTGCTGCCGCCGGCGGACCGGGACGACGGGCTGACCTTCCGCGTGCTGGCCTTCCACGATATTCGCGACGACCTGCGCGCCGATGTGGGAACCGTGGCCGACACCTGTGCCATCAGCACCGCCACGCTCAACAATATCTTCGCCTGGCTCAAGGGCAACGACTTCCATCCGGTCAGCGTCGAGCAGATCGTCGCCTCGCGCAACGGTGGCCCGCGGCTGCCGCCGCGCGCGGTGCTGCTGACCTTTGACGATGCCTACAAGAGCCAGTACACCAAGGCCTTCCCGCTGCTGCGTCAGTACAACTATCCTGCCCTGGTGGCCGTGGTGTCGCGCTGGACCGGCACGCCGCAGGAGGACCCGGTGCGCATCAGCCACAAGTCGGTGATGGCGCCGGGCTATTTCATGAGCTGGGAAAACCTGCGCGAAATGGCGGAATCCGGGCTGGTGGAAATCGCCTCGCACACCCACGACATGCACCACGGCGCCGTGGCCAACCCCCAGGGCAATGAATTGCCCGCGGCCAGCGCGCACCTCTACTTTGCCGACCTGAAGCGCTACGAGACCGACCAGGAATACGAGAGCCGGGTCGGAGGCGACCTGAAGAAGTGTTCCGACCTGATCCAGGCCAACACCGGCATCCGGGTGCGCTCGATGGTATGGCCGTATGGCATGTACAACGCCGCGCTGATCGGGGCATCGCACAAGCTCGGCATGAGCGTGCACTTCACCCTGGACGACGGGCCCAATACGCCCGACGTGCCCTTGACCAAGGTCCGTCGCCTGCTGGTTTCCTACGACTGGGATGCCGGCGTCATGATGGGCCAGTTCCGCCAGCAATCGGCCTACCGCGGCGACAACCAGCCGGTCGAACGGGTGGTCAACGTCTCGCTCGACGATGTGTACGATCCCAACCCGGACCGGCAG
>NZ_JBFTND010000043.1:0-41822 GCF_056397305.1 Cupriavidus sp. 05N40 | reverse complement strand
GGCTTCGGCAATGTCAACCCGCGCCCCAGCGCCGACACCATTCTCACGCAGTTCTTCAAGTCCGATGCGCCGTGGAACGAATCGCGCTGGAAGAACCCCAGGTTCGACCAGCTGCTGCTGGCGGCGCGGGGCGAAACCGATACCGCCAAACGCAAGCAGTTGTATGGCGACATGCAGACCATGATCCACGAGGACGCCGGCATTGGTATCCCGCTGTTCCTGGCCAGCATCGACGCACATTCGTCGAAGCTCAAGGGCCTGTCGCCGATCCCGCTGGGGGGGCTGATGGGCTATTCGTTTGCTGAGAACGTCTGGCTGGATGCCTGATCTGGAAGGTGGCGGGAGTGCGGTAGCCTGGGTGCAGTGTGCTCTCGCAAATCCGGGGCGACGGCGCGGCCTTCTGGCATGGGTAGCCAAATGCGCCCGCCATCCCACCACACCCCGTATTGAGGACGCCTGCGACGAGCTAGCGTTCCGCCGCCGTGCCGCCAAGGCGCGGCCCTCTCAAGCGACCGGCGCAAGCCGGTCGCTTTGCATTTGAAGCCTCGGCGCCGCTGCTCTTGCGCGAGCAGGGCGAGCCACTAGCTGAAGGCAAGGGGCGAGGTTGCGACTATTCGAATGGTTTGCTGGAGAAGCCCCGCGCGCCGATGACGGCGTGACCACCGCGACTGTTCCCGGCCGGCGCGTGCTGGCGCTGCGCCGACCGGTTGGCGTCATCGCTGCGATCACGCCACGCCGTGAGAACGGGGTCAGGCGGTGACGCCGGCGGCCACTGCATCGTCGCTATGCAGATCGACTTCATCGATCCAGCCGCGGCGCAGCTCGGGCACCGAGCGCGCCAGCAGCGCATAGTAGGGGTGGTGCGGACCGCGGTCGTAGTCCGCGTGCGCGACCTGGGTCAGCTTGCGGCCATGCTGCATCACCACGATCTCGTCACAGATCGAGCGCACGGTGTGCAGGTCGTGGCTGATGAAGAGATATGAGACACCCAGTTCCTTGCGCAGCTCGGCCATCAGGTCGAGGATGGCCGCGCCGACTACCGTGTCCAGCGCCGAGGTGATCTCGTCGCACAGGATCAGCTCTGGCTCGGCCGCCAGCGCGCGGGCCAGGTTCACGCGCTGTTTCTGCCCGCCGGACAGGCCACCGGGCGTGCGCTGCGCCACGCCGGCCGGCAGCCGCACCAGATCGAGCAACTGGCGRATCCGTGCCCGTTTCGCTTCGCCGCGCAGGCCGTGGAAGAACTGCAGCGGCCGCGCCAGGATCTCCTCGACGGTGCGTGCAGGATTGAGCGCGGTATCGGCCATCTGGAACACGATCTGGATGCGCCGCAGCTCGTCGTGGCTGCGTTTGGCCACCGTCGGTTTCAGTGGGCGGCCGTCGAACGCGATGCTGCCGTGGCAGGGCGCCACCAGGCCGGCGATGGCCCGCGCCAGCGTGGTCTTGCCCGAACCCGACTCGCCRATGACGCCGATCGCCTGGCCCCGGTACAGCTTCAGGCCCACGCCCTCCAGGATCTTCGCGGCCGGCTGCCCGTGGGCATCGACCGCACCGTAGCCGGCGGACAGGTCGCGGACCTCGAGCAGCAGGGGGCTCTTGTCCGGGTCCACCGGCGCGCCGGGACGCTCGGTCGGCCGCGCCGCGGCCAGCAGGCAGCGCGTGTAGTCGTCGGCGGGCTGGTACAGGATCTGGTCGGTCTCGCCCAGCTCGCGCATCTTGCCATCGCGCAGCACCAGGATGTGGTCCGCCACCTGGGCCACCACGGCGAGGTCGTGGCTGACATAGACCGCCGTGGTGCGGCGTTCCTGCACCGCGCGGCGGAACACGCGCAGCACTTCGACCTGGGTGGTGACGTCCAGGGCCGTGGTCGGCTCGTCCAGGATCACCAGGTCGGGATCGGTGATCAGGGCCATTGCGGCCATCAGGCGCTGCAACTGTCCGCCGGAGACCTGGTGGGGGTAGCGCTCGCCGATGGAATCAGGGTCGGGCAGCGCCAGTTCGCGGAACAGCGCGACCGCCTTCTTCTCGGCAGCCTTGCGATTCATGAGCCGGTGGATCAGCGCCGGTTCGACCACCTGGTCCATGATGGTGCGCGACGGGTTGAACGAGGCCGCCGCGCTCTGGGCGATATAGGTGATCTCGCGCCCGCGCAGCCGGCGCTGTTCGCCTGGCGACAGGTGCAGCACGTCGGTGGTGCCGACCCGGATGCTGCCGGCGATCTCGCAACCGTGGCGCGCGAAGCCCATCAGCGCCAGCGCGGTGGTGGTCTTGCCCGAGCCGGACTCGCCGATCAGCGCCAGCACCTTGCCGGGCTCGATCTCGAAGTCCACACCATCTACCAACGTCGCCTGGCCTGCGGTGATGCGCAGATTGCTGACCTTTACGGACGTGCCCATTATTTGACTCCGTTACGTGCCGAGCGACCCGGCAGGTTGTCGATAACAAGATTGACGGCGAGGGTCAGGCTGGCGATGGCCAGCGCCGGCGCCACCACGGCCATGCTGCCTTCAGACAGCGCGCCGATGTTCTCGCGCACCAGCGAACCCCAGTCGGCATCGGGCGGCTGGATGCCCAGGCCCAGGAAGCTGAGGCTCGCGAGCAGCAGCACGACGTAGACGAAGCGCAGCCCCAGGTCGGCCAGCATCGGGCCGAGGATGTTGGGCAGGATCTCCTGGCGCATGATGTAGGCGGTGCCTTCGCCGCGGGTGCGGGCGACCGTGACGTAGTCCATCGCGTTGATGTTGACCGCCAGCGAGCGCGCGATCCGATATGCACCCGGGACGTAGATGATCGCCGCCGTGAGCGCGAGCATCCACACCGAGGAGCCGAAGGCCGCGACCATGATCAGTGCGAACATCTTGCTGGGGATCGCCGTGAGCGTATCGAGGCCGCGGCTGAGGCCGGCATCGATCCAGCGCCCGCTGACGGTGGCGAGCAGTGCCAGCGTGATGCCGATGCCGCTGGCGCACAGGGTCGAGACCAGCGCAACGCAGACGGTATAGCGCGCGCCCAGGATCACGCGCGTCAGCATGTCGCGCCCGAGGTAGTCGGTACCGAGCCAGTGCAGGGCACTGATCGGGCCGAAGACCTGGATCTCGGCCGTGGGCGTGCCGTCATGGCTGATCAGGATCGGGCCGAGAATGGCGGCAATCAGCCAACCGATGAGGATCAGGCAGCCGATCCAGCCGGTGATACCCAGTTTGGGCAGGCGCGGGCGGCGACAGCTTTTATCGGGGGCGCTCACGGCGGAGGTGGCGTGCGTGTTGGAGGTAGGGGACATGGGTTGCAGCTCCTGCATGGCGTTCAAGGCTTCAGCGGTGGCGCAGACGCGGATTGGCGACGATGCCGCACACATCGGCAAGCGTGACGAGGATCAGGTACGCACAACAGAAAATCATGGCGCACACCTGGACCACGGGCATGTCGCGCTGGGCGACGCTGTCCACCATCAGCTTGGCGATCCCCGGGTAGTTGAAGATGGTCTCGATGATGATGACGCCGCCAAGCAGGTAAGACAGGCTCAGCGCCACGGCATTGGCGATCGGGCCGATGGCGTTGGGCAGGGCGTGGAACAGCACCATGCGGGTCGAGGAGGCGCCCTTGAGCCGCACCATCTCGATATAGGGCGCGTTGAGCTGGTCGATCACCGCCGCGCGGGTCATGCGCAGCATCTGCGCGACGATCACGCAGCACAGGCTCAGGACCGGCATGGCCAGCGAACGCACGATCTTGTCCCAGGAATCGTCGGTGCCGATGTAGGCGAGCGCCGGCAGCCAGCGCAGGTGGACCGCGAACAGCAGCACCGCGAGCGTGGCGACCAGGAACTCCGGCACCGAGACCACCGCCACCGCGCCCAGGCTGACGCTGCGGTCAAACCATGTGCCGCGGAAGACCGCCGCCAGGATGCCGAGGCCGAGTGCTACCGGCACCGAGATCAGCGCAGTCAGGCCGGCCAGCAGCAGCGGGCGTCCTGGCCGAGCTGTTCCTGCGCGGCATCGCCGGGCAATACCGCGGTGATGGCGAAGACGATGGCCGAGACGGCCAGTAGCGAGATCAGCGCCAGACCGATGCGCCGCGCCAGCAGACGCAAGATGAACAGGTTCATGGTGTCTCTCCTTTCCAGTCCGGATCAGGCGGCAAGCCAGATACGGAACCTCTGGATGTCGCGCCGGCTGGCGCCATGGCGCAGGGCGGCTATGACCCGCGTGGATTCAGCAGGGCCGATGAGGCCGTCGAGCGGCTTCTTGTCTGACATGGCAATAGCTCCTGGGGGGCCGGAGTTCGGGGGATCGCGAAAGTGAAAGCGCACGACCATGCGGCGCGGGGCAAGCTCTTGCTTTGGCAGCACGGGCGCGCAATGTGTCATCCCCTGCCATTGAAGCATGTGGGACCGATGGCTTTGTGGGGTATTGCAGGCCGTAGCAGTAAAACCTGCGGTTTCGCGAGGGCGGTTTGGCATTGCCTGCCATGCGCACTGCGTACGTGCATGTGCACCGCAACAATCCTCGGGATTACCCTAGGCGTGGCACTGCATCGGTGCACCATCCGACGTAGCAAATTTTTCCTATCCGGGCCTTGCCTGTTCATCGCATCATCAGGGCTCTCTGGCTTCGTCCGGCGCTGACACTTACTGCAATGAACTCCGCGCAGCTTCCAGCCATCCGCGTGATGGCACAGTCCGATCTGCCCGTCGCGCTTTCGCTTTCCGAAGATGTACGCTGGCCGCACCGCCCCAGCGACTGGAAGCGGCTGTTCCAGATGGGCGAGGGCCGCGTCGCCGAAGTCGGCGGCGCGGTTGTCGGTGTCGGCATGCGCTGGCTATGGGACGAGCGCGGCGCATCGGTCGGACTGCTTATCGTCGCCCCGGCTTTCCGCGAGCGGGGCATTGGCAGCTTGTTGCTGGAGGCGCTGTGTGCCGGCCTGGAAGGCCGCACTGTGCTGCTTCACGCCCCCGGGAAGCTGCATCGCTTCTACGCGCGCATGGGGTTCGAGCGCATCGGTGAGGTGCATCAATACGAGGGTAAAGCGTTGCCCGCACCGTTGATGGCGCTGCCTGAAGGCTGCCGCCTGCGGCCTGGCGGGCGCAATGACCTGCAACTTCTGGTCGGGATGGAGCAGGGGGCCCGCGGTGTTGCACGGCCGTCCCTGATCCAGGCCTGGCTGAGCCAGTCGATCGGCACGGTGGTGATCGATCACGCCGACGGGCCCCGCGGCTTCGCGATCCTGCGGCGCTTTGGCCGCGGCGCGATGGTCGGCCCCGTGGTCGCACCCTGCGCGATGTCGGCCAAGGCCATGATCGCGCACCTGGCCGGCCTGGTGACCGGGCGCGTGCTGCGCCTGGACGTCCACGCCGATGGCGAACTCGAGGACTGGCTCGGCTGCATTGGCCTGGCGCACGTCGCCGACGCGACGGTGCTGGCCCGCGGCACCCCGGCTTCGCCAACAGCACCATTTCTTCCCTTTGCGCTGGCCGACAAGGCCCTCGGATAAAACAATGCATCAAGACACGACATTTCTGTACAAGGCGGATCCCGTGCGCGGCCGGGACTGGGCCAAGGTGTTTGCGCGCGAGGCGCCTGGCATCGATTTCCGCATCTGGCCCGAAATCGGGGATCCCGACAAGGTCCGCTACCTGGCAGCCTGGGAGGCGCCAGACCGCATCGCAGAGCGGTTCCCGAACCTGCAGGTACTCTTTTCGACCGGAGCCGGCATCGACCAGTTCGACCTGGACGCGCTGCCTGCGCACGTACCGCTGGTGCGGATGATCGAGCCCGGCATCGTCGATGGGATGGTGGAGTACGTGGTGTTCTCGGTCCTTGCGCTGCATCGCGACATGCCGGCGTACCGGCGGCAGCAGGCGCAGGAAGCCTGGAAGCCCCTGCAGGTGCGCGCGGCACACGAGTGCCGCGTAGGCGTGCTTGGCCTGGGCTCGCTGGGCCAGGCCGTGCTGGAGCGGCTGCGGCTGTTCGGGTTCGACTGTGCCGGCTGGGCAAGGTCGCCGCACAGCCTGGAAGGGGTTCAGTGCTATGCCGGCCCGCAGACCCTGGACGCGTTCCTGGCCCGCACCGATATCCTGGTTTGCCTGCTGCCACTGACGGATGAAACAAGTGGAGTATTGAGCGCCCGCGTGTTTGACGCCCTGCCACATGGGGCAGGGCTGGTGCATGTCGGGCGCGGGCAGCATCTGAACGATGCCGACCTGCAGGGCGCGCTGGATGCGGGGCAGATCGGCGAGGCCATTCTCGACGTCACGCACCCCGAGCCGCTGCCTGCCGGCCACCCGTTGTGGCGCCACCCCAGGGTATGGCTCACGCCCCATATTGCCAGCATGACGCAGCCGGGCACCGCTGCGCGGGTCGTACTCGACAATCTGCGCCGCCTGCAGCGCGGTGAGCCCCTGATCGGGCTGGTGGACCGTGCGAAAGGATACTGAAAGGCGATGCGAAACCTTACTTTCCGGGCGTGCCCCGATTGCCCCCGCTGAACCATGCGGGGACAATGTGATCCAGTCATTCCAGTCTTGAAAGCCCATGTCCGCCCCCATCAAACTCGACCGACTCGACCTCCGCATCCTTGCCCAGCTGCAAAAGAACGGCCGCATGACAAACGTGGACCTCGCCGATGCCGTGGGTCTTTCTGCAAGCCCGTGCCTGATTCGCGTCAAGCGGCTGGAGCAGGCCGGCTATATCGGCGGATACAGCGCCCAGATCCGGATGGACAAGCTGGGCGATATTCTCACGGTGTTCACCGAGATCACGCTGGAGGACCACCATCGCGAGGACTTTGCGCGCTTCGAGAAGGCAGTGTGCGCGGTGGACGAGATCGTCGAATGCCACCTTGTCAGCGGCGGCTATGACTACCTGCTCAAGTTCATCACCCGTGGAGTCAACCACTACCAGGAACTGATGGAAAGCCTGCTGGAGCGCAATATCGGGATCGAGAAGTACTTCAGCTTCATCGTGATCAAGTCGCCTTTCATCAAGACGCACTATCCGATCGAACGCCTGTTTCCATCGGCAACTTGAGCCCTGGGCATTGGCGGGCTGCGGCCCATATCGGCGGGGAGCGGGGCACTTGCCGTCTGGAACTGCCGTGGCGTCATGCCGCAGGCGCTCTTCAGGCAGCGCGTCAGGTGGCTCTGGTCATAGAAGCCGCACTCGTGCGCCGTCAGCGCTGGAGAGTGGCCGTGCCTGAGCAACCACTGTGCGTGCCGGACGCGCTTCAGGCTGATGTAGCGGTGCGGCGTCATTCCGACCGTCAGCCGGAACACGGTCACGAATCTTCCGACGCTGAGCTGGACCAGGTCGGCAAGYAGCGGCAGTGGCAGCGGTTCGCCCAGATGCTGGTGAATATAGGCCAGTGCGGCGCCCAGGCGGGGATGATCAGGGGCATCCGCAGTGGGGCCTGGGGCGTGCGGTAGAGAGGATGCAACGGTCTTACTCATGCAGTCGAGCATAAGTGCAACGTTGCCGTGCATCACGCTGATCTTGCCGATCTAGTCCATATCGAATTGCAAACTGAGCTGTCCGGAACGCAGAAACTGCGGTACGGGTGTAGCCGGGGCGATCCGGTGATCCTCAATCCGTCGTGCGTGACGGAGCCTTTTAATCTCGCTGCAGTGCTGCGGGAGGATCTTGAATCACTCGCTTGAGCTTCTCGTGGAACGGTACTATGTTGGAGCCATGCTGGAGGGAGAGCGTGCCCAGGGCTGTCGCTTTCCTAAACTGATCTGGCAAGAACTCAAGCAGCGAGGGTATATGGGCAGTCGCGCCTCCGTGCTGAGTTGCGTGGTCCGCCTTCTCTTTCCGCAAGGCAAGGCACCGCTTGTCCAGATACCCGTGCGCACGATGCCGCGATTACTACACTCCGAAAACGTGTCAATTCCAATCAGCAACGCGAGAAACTGCGGCGCGAAGCGCACGAGTTGCGCCGTCGGGTCCCCGCGTCTGCGGCCGCTGATGGCAAGGTTATAGCTGCCATCGCTGCGGCGGGTGATCGACACGCGCGCGGTATGCAGGGCGTCGGGGAGGTGCTCGGCCACCCCGGACACGCGCACGATGGACTGGCGAACGGTTGCTTGGGGAAAGCGAATGCCCAATTGGCGGCAGAACGAGGACTCCCTAGCGCCGCCCGCGAACACCGCGATGCGGGCCTTGATGGTTCCAGCTTCGGTGACGACGTCCTGCCTGCTTCCCAAGGCAATCTCTGCAACAACGTCTTGCGTCGAAGGGTTGGTGACGGCCGCGCGGACTTGCCAGACGGGTCGAACCCACTCGCCGTCGATGAAGATTCTGTCCACGTTAAAGCGTCACTCCACTTTGAACTGACCGATCGCTGATGCCAGAGCATTTGCCTGTTCCTGTAGCGCGGTTGACGCGGCAGCAGACTGCTCCACGAGGGCCGCGTTCTGCTGGACCATCCCGTCCAACTGCATGACAGCGTGATTGACCTCCTGGATGCCTTGCGTCTGCTCGGTGGCCACACGGGCAATTTCAGAAATGCTGGCCTGGACATCTGCTGCATTCGCGACAATCTCTGTCATCGTCGCGCCGGCTTGGCGTACCTGATTTGAACCTGCGGTGACGCTTTCGACGTTGGAGTCGACGAGGTGCTTGATCTCGCGCGCAGCGTGTGCGCTTCGTTGCGCAAGGCTACGGACTTCCTGCGCGACAACGGCGAAACCGCGACCTTGCTCGCCTGCTCGCGCCGCCTCGACCGCAGCATTGAGCGCCAGGAGATTGGTCTGGAAGGCAATGCCGTCAATCACGCCGATGATTGCACCGATACGGTCGGATGCCTCTTCGATTCTTGCCATGGTGCCAACCACATCCGCCACCACCTCGCCGCCCCGTGACGCAATCCTTGTGGCTGCGGTGGATCGTCTATCGGCATCGCGCGCCGCGGCGGCTGATTGGTCCACCATGCCCGAGATCTCGTCCATCGACGCAGCCGTTTGCTGAAGGTTCGCCGCCGCAGACTCAGTGCGCGACGAAAGGTCGAGGCTTGCCGCGGCGATCTCGCTCGCAGCAGCACGAACAAGTTCGCCGCTATCGCGGATGCGCAGCATTACGCTCTGAAGTTTATCGACGAACTGATTGAAAGATCGCGCGATTTTGGCAACTTCATCCCGGCCGTCGGCCGGCAAACGCTGGGTCAGGTCGCCATTGCCAGAGCCGATCGTCGCCATTGCTTGGCATACGTCGCGAAGGCGTCGGAACGCTGTCGTGGTAATGGCTCCCACGATGACGGAGGCAATGCAGACGACGATAACCAGACACGACAGCGAGGCAATCATCAGCGAACGAAGTCCAGCAGTCGCCTCGGACTTGTCTAGCGCAACCACAACCTGCCAATCCGTGCCCGGAACCGGTTGAGCGCGCACGAGCTTTTTCGCTCCATTGACCGCGAGTTCGAACGTGCCTTTGGTCGTTCCTGAAGCACTTGCTGTGATGCGAGCGAAATCCGCGGCAATTTCAGTAGCAGGTTTGAACCTTAGCTTTGGATCCGGATGCGCGATGATGCGGCCGGTGCCATCGATCAGCATGCCGAAACTTGCGGGTGTTGGGCGAATCGATTTGATGCCGTCGACCACGCTGTTTAACGCAATATCGCCAACGACCACAGCCTTCATCACACCGTCGCGCGTCACCGGTACGCCCAAGGCGACGAGCAACGCACCGCTAGTACTGACGTATGGCGTCGCGACCGGTTTGCCGGCTTGCTCGGCGGCGCTGTACCAAGGGCGAGTGGTAGGGTCATAGCTGGACGGGATGTTAGGCCAGTCCGTGAACTTCGCTGTCTTGTTCGGATAGCCGACGCCCACATCCCAGAACCCTCCCGCGGCAGCGATCTGGTAAAGGAAAGGCATCGATTCAGGTGTCAGGACCGCATCCTGAAGCGATGCGATCATGTGGGTTTTGCCGGCGACCCACTCGCCAATGGCCACGGCACGGTTATCCGTGATCGAGGCTAGGTTGCGATCGATGGCCTCGTTGAGGCTGGCCCTCGCGATGAAGTAGTTTGCGAGCGTGCAGCAAACAATCGACAGAGCGACAAGAACGATGCTGGTACAGACAACGCGTGTGCGGATGGACGAGCGCATCATATAGCGAAAAGGTCGGGCGAATATGCCGACAAGATGGTACGTCCGCATGCTGCGCAAATATCACCGACAAATGGCGCGAAACCGCAGATCCCCCGCGTTTTTTTCTCTGCTATAGACGAACTTGCTTCACGGCACGACGGTGCTCAAGCATCGCTTCGATGGGGCGGCAGAAACGGCCATCGGGCGAAACGCTGCAGTCGTTAACAAAGTTCTAAGGAGGGCAGGTACGCGATACGCCAACAAGCGATCGAGTCGCGCGGCATCAAGCGGTTCCGTCTCAATAACGAAGGCCCGGACCGAAATCATGCGGCGCTGGACAAAGGGGAACGGGCGCTGCGAGCGATTCGGTTGGCAGAAGGTGCCCGCATTGCGGAGCGTATCGCCGCATTCAGGCCGAATCGAGCGAGAGGGTAGGATGACCAGGCGATTCGCCTGCGCAATTCCCGCACCAGCGCACTCCGTCCGGAAGCCCAGTCATGTCTGAAACGCGGACCCCATATGGCAAGGTAGATGCCGAGGCGCTGCAAGCGCTTCCGGACAGGTTCGACACGACCGCCATCTTGCGCGTGGTGGATCATCGACGCCATCCGCCCGCGTAGCTGTGATCCGGCCGGCTCGCGCGACGACCTGCTACGCTTGCACGGCATGGCGCACTCGGTCATCAACGGCGCGGCGTTGTCGTGTTCGACCAGCGGCCTGACCAGCTTGACGACTGGATTCTGCAGCTCAAGCACGCCGTGCAAGCCCTACGTCCGTTGGAGGCTCCTCGCCCTGGTGACGATGGCTGACCCAGGCTGGCCGCCCGCCCGTATCGGTCGCTGCTGCTTGCGGCCACGACCCGTGAGCCGCAGTATCGTGGTGAGCGACCGTACAGGTCAGGCTTCCTTTGTGATGTCATCACCGACGTGCGAGAAATTTCTCCATCGCGACGAAGCGACTCGACATGTAAATGGCCGCTGAATTCCTACCATGCCATGCAATTGGGTGCCCCACCGCCCAGGGGTATCGCCACAACGCACCCGTATGCACGATCAAGTTCTGGAGTTCCGCCGGGAACCTTCTCCTGGGGAGAGCCCCCATAGGGGTGTTCGGGGCTGTTTTCTCTCACTACTGCGAGCAGCGCAGGCATGCTTTGGATGTAGAAGTCTTGGCGGGGCAATTACAAGGTGCGTTTATCGCGGCGCCGCATGCTTGCCCCCGAAAAGCATTGTGGCATCTCGATCGGGGTCTTCTACCAATTCGGCGTCAATGCCTTCCTTGCACGCAAAGCGCAACGAGTCAAAATCAATAGCACCGTCGGTAGCCGTCCCCCCTGGGTGTACGCTCGGCGAGCCGCCATTCGTGACAGGTATCACGCACAAGTGGTCGTCATATTTCTGCGCGGTAAAGTAGGTGCCACTACCAGTCCGGCGGCCTTCGGGCTTAGCGCACAGATGCGTCCTTTCCACAGACCGCAACTTGGCGCTCCCAATGACTCTAATCACCAGCCGGAAGCCGAGATGTGACACGCCCCCGCCACTACTCGATGGCGCCGGCCTGGCGATCGAGCCAGTTGACGATATTCGAGACCGAGTCCTGATAGAACGTGTGATAGAGACCCTCTGTCACATAGCCGACATGAGGCGTAGCCAGGACGTTTGGCAAGACTCAGAACGGATGATCGTGCGGGAGTGGCTCATGATCGTAGACATCGATCGCCGCGCCGGCAATCGCCCTGCGACTGAGAGCATCGACCAGATCTTTCTCCACAACGATCGGCCCGCGCGAAGTGTTGACCAGCCGCGCGGTCGGCWTCATCAGCGCGAGCTCTTGTGCGCCAATCATGCCACGCGTGCGCTGGCTGAGAATCAGATGGATCGACACGATATCGGAGGACGAAAACAATGCCTCCTTGGACACGCACTGCGCGCCATGTGCCRCCGCCTTTTCGGACGTCAGGTTCTCGCTCCATGCCAGCAGCCGCATGCCGAACGCACGACCGATCCGGGCCACCTCGGAGCCGATGTTGCCAAGGCCGACGAGACCAAGGGTCTTGCCCGCCAGGTCSCTGCCAATCCCGACCTGCCAGCCGCCATCGCGCAACGACGCGTTCTCTCCCGCAATGTTCCGCATGCTCGCCAGAATCATCGCCCAGGTGAATTCAATCGTGGGCGTGGACGTATAGCCCGTATGGACGACCTCGATCCCGAGTTCCTGCGCTGCATTGGCATCTATCGCGGCGTTCCTCGCCCCGGTGGATGCAATCAGCCTGAGCTTCGGAAGCCGCTCCATCAAGGCGCGTCGGAAGGGCGTGCGTTCCCGCATGACGCATACCACATCAAAATCACGCAGTCGCTCGACGATGATGTCCTCGTCGTCGACGTGGTCGTCAAAGACAACGATCTCCGTCCTCTCCTTCACTGCAGACCAGTCGGCCACCGTGAGGGCCGCGCTCTGGTAATCATCCAGGATGGCAATTTTCTTCTTGGCGGAGGTCGTCGTCATGCCATCTCCAATCAGTCTGGTTCATTTGACTCAAAATGCTCCGGAAAGCACATAACCTGCATTCTGGATCTTGGCCTTCAGGCTAGGCGTCTTCAGCATCTGGGACGCCGTGAAAGTCACTGCCGAGAGCACGGGGCTGTCGAGCCAGTCTTCTACGGCAAGGTCTGCCCATCCAGTCTCATCTAGAGAATCCACCGGATACGATTCTACGATCATGCCAACGACCTCGCGGCGCCGTCGACCACTGCTTGCGATAGATGGGCCGTGCGACCATTTCCGTTGCGGAAGACGATTGCGATGTTGCTCATGTGTTCTCCCCAGTCACGCTACTCAGGAATTCGTCAATGGTCTGCGTCGCGTGTCCGAACGTTGGATAGGACAGCTCAATCGCCGCCCGATGCGCTTGCTCGGTGAAGTCGGCCACGCCATCGCTGAGAAAGGTGACATGGAAGCCGGCTTCAAGCGCATGGCGGCCGGTACCCTCCACGCACGTGTGCGACGTCAGGCCGGCCAGCACCACGTACTCGATGCCATTGGCACGTAGTTGCTCCTCGAGATTCGTGCCAGCGAAGGAGTCGAACATCCGGTGCTGACTGATGATCACTTCGTGCGGTAACGGTTTGAGCGGTGCGTAGAAGTCGGCTCCCGAGGTGCCTTTCCAGAACACCTTGTTGTCGATCCCAAACTGGAATCGTGGATGCACATGTGGCACGTCGTCAAAGCTATGTTCGTCCACGCCGTGTGGTGAAAAGAACACCTTGAGACCCATCTTGCGGCTGCCAGCCAACAGGCGCTGGAGTTTCGCGACGAGGTCGGTCTTCACCAACATGGGCTCGATCATTGGGTGAAGCTTGCCATCGACGGAGAGAAAGTCGTTCAGCACGTCGACCAGGATCAGGGCCGTCGCGTTCTTTGGATAGTTGTGCATGCTCATTACTGCTCCTTCAGAAGGCTTCCGCAAGTGGCTGGCCAGATGGCCTTGGGGCGTCAGCCGTTGATCAAAGTTTGAGGCTTCGGCCTGTGCGTTACTATCCGGCGCAGGTGAACAACAAATATTCGTCCCGCAAATGAGTGACAGGTTTCTGGAACTGAAGGTGTTCATCCGGGCTGCGGAGTCGGGCAGTTTTTCCGTTACTGCGCGTGAGCTTGGGTTGTCCCAGCCATCCGTTTCGCGGATCGTCTCCGAGCTGGAAGAGCGGCTGGGCGTGAGACTCCTTTTGCGCAGCACGCGCAAGATCGTTCCGACCAATTCAGGCACAGTCTTCCTGCAGAAGGCGCGCCAGATCCTGATCGAACTGGAGGAGGCCGAGGCCTCCGCGCGGGACGAAGACAGCCTGCAAGGCGTTCTGCGCATTGCAATGCCATCCATTCTCGCCACTCGCGTAGTTTTGCCAAACCTGGCCCGCTTCGTGCATCCGCATCCGCTGCTGAAGGTGGAACTGTTGACCGCTGACAGCTTGCAAGACTTGGTGGCTGAAGGCGTGGATGTGGCAATACGCTTTGGGCGGCTCAAAGACTCCGACTTTGGCGTCAAGAAGCTGACCACGCTGGACCGGTTGCTGGTAGCCGCGCCAGCCTATCTGGCCGAACACGGTGCGCCGGAGTCTCCCGAAGCTCTGAAGTCCCACGATTTGATCGTTGGCCCCACGAACTCGCTTCGCTGGCCATGGACCTTCACACAAGGTGCCAGCACCGAGACCATCGACGTCGAACCGCGCTACCTGCTTACTTCCACAGAAGCGGCAATCGTGTGCGCTCGTGAAGGATTGGGCATCACGAGGGCCGCAGCGCTGATGTGCCAAGCCGAACTCGCTGCAGGCCAGCTTGTGCCTGTGCTGGCCGACTATACGCTGGCACGAGTGGATGTGAATGCGGTCTATCCGGCCGGAAGGTTTCCCTCGCCAAAAGCGCTATCCTTCGCTGCATTCGCAGCCGAGATTCTGGCCACCAAGCATCAATGACGCGCGATTGCACGGTGTGACGCGTAGCATCAGGCGCGCGACATTCCGGTGCTCAAACTTGCGCCGAGGATACAAGCGATTCAGCCCCGGATTTCCTCGAAGGACCAAAAATTTGTCACTCGCCCAGTGGTAAATTGCCTGTGTCCCGCGCCTTGAAGTACGGGAGATAACGCGGAGTAATTACTTTGGCGCATACTGCATTTCGCCATTCCCGAACGACCAGTTTTCCGGCTCGACCTCGACAAGACTGATCCAGACGTCCTCGATCCGGACGGGCGTCTCCCGGTTGATTCCCTCGGCGACAGCCTTGTAGAATTTCTTCTTTACTTCGGTGGTACGGCCGACATTCCAGGTCACCTGGATGAATACGATATTGGGTGTGTAGCGAATACCCAGGTAGCCATCCAGGGGGTAAACAAGTTCACCATCCGCATGCCGATGGACAATCTGAAACTTGTCGTTCCGTGGCACATTGGCAACGTCGATCATGGCCTGGTAGATGACCTCGCTGATTGTTGGCAAGCGACCTAGGTTCTCATATTCTCGCCAACGCAACTTGCCTGCCATTGTCCCTCGGAAGTCAACGGATCGAGCAGCAGGCCCAGGCCGCCCGCACGCGGATTGATTGCCCGGCCAGCGAAAGCGCCGGGTGTTGCCGCACATTATGTCTTTGGCTGCATGGAACCGGAGGACAGAATGGTCTTGCCCTTGGATGACGGGACGGCGGCCAGCAGCGCCTTTGCAACCGCAGCCGCCTCGATTGGCCGGTAGTTGGCTGGAATCAGGAAGCCAAGCGCGTTGCCGAGTGCGAATCCTATTTCCTCGCCGCGCCGGGTCGGTTGACCGAGAGACTCCCGGTCCCCGACCAGCAGGGACGGACGCGCGATGACCAGCCGTTCGACTGGCATCTGTGTCAACGCTTCCTCCATATCGCCCTTCACGCGGCTATAGAAGACCCTGGAGCCGGCGTCAGCGCCCATCGCACTGACCACGCCGATCCTTCTTGCGCCGGCAGAGAGCGCCGCGCCGGCCACGGCCAGGTTGGCGTCGTAGTCGACCGCGCGGAATGCTTCCTGACTGCCCGCGACCTTGATTGTCGTTCCAAGCGCCAGATACAACTCGTCCGCATGAGGCAACGGCGGCAATGCGGAAAAATCGACGATCCGGTTCGTCAGCTTGGGATGTCGGATCGCCGGCATTCTGCGTACCAGGCTGTGCACCTCCGTCACCGTGTCATCGGCCAGCAGGCCACTCAGAATTTCCCTGCCGACCAAGCCAGTAGCGCCTGCGATGATGACGATTCGGTTTGCCATGGGTAGATACTCCGCGAGGGAACTTGTCGACGGGCCGTTGCCTGCGCGCAGAGACGAAAGGGCTGCCAGGCCAACCGGGTTTCACAAGCGGAGTCTACCTAACAATTCTCTGCATCAGCGGTGCATACGATCAGCAGCGCGAACCCTTGCCGGTCCGCGCTTCTTCGAAATTGGCGTCGCTCTCATCGGGCGGATGCCATGCACAATCGAGCTAGGCAGTACTGCTCCTTGCGACTTCGGGCACCAAGTCATGAAGGCGAGAAAGAACGAGTCGTGCTGCGCGGGACAATGGATGATGGCGCGTGACGCCCATGGCAATGGTCCGCGGCAAGCGCGGTTCGACAATCTCGACTGCGCATAGACGTCCGGCGGCAACTTCGCTATCGACCGCGAGCATCGGAAGTATCGTCAACGCGCCACCCGAAAGCGCAACTTCCTTCATCGTATTCAGCGATTCGACTTCCAGTTGCACATCCAGCGAGATGCCGAGCTGACGTGCGTGCTGGTCGAGAATCGATCGCAGGCCGTTGGGGGCCGGTGGCAGGACAAGCGGGAGTCCAGCGAGCTTGCGGATGGGCACCTTCGGCACGCCGGCGAGCGGATGCCCGGGTGCGCAGATCAGGTAAGTGGCGACCTCCGCAAGCACGTCTTCGCCCTGGCGGGGCCCGGGACCATAGCGGTTGATGACCGCCAGGTCCAGATGGCCCGACTCCAGTTCCTCGTCGAGTTGTCCACTGAAGCCTTCGGCCACGCGCAGCCGGACACCTGGCGCCGTGGCGCGCAGGTCCTCGAACAGCGCCGGTATCAAGCGTGGCGCCATTGACGGCAGCGCGCCGATTCTCACCTGCCCGAACGGAACGCCCGCCGCGTCCTTGACCTCGTCGCGCAGCCGTGCCGACTGGGCCAGCAGCAACTGGACATGCGGGAAGATTCGCTGGCCGAATTCCGACAGCACCACGCCCCGGCCGGTTCGTTCGAACAGCCGGTCGCCCCATTCCGCCTCGATCTGGGCAATCGCACGGCTCACCAGTGATTGGGCAATCCCCAGCGAGCGTGCCGCACGTGACAGCGATCCCACTTCGGCCACCAGCGCCACGGTTTCGAGCTGTTTCAGGTTCACACTGGCACTCCATCCAAAAAATGGATATCAGATATCGATGATTATACTCTTTTGAGTTGGCTTAGGACTCCATACACTAAGGACATCCCTCCCTGCAGAGAGGGCTTACGCAACATCTGGAGACAACATGCCGTGCTATTCCGCTGTGCTTCGCGCATTCCGGCGACCGTTATGTGCCTTGCTGTTCGCTGCCATCCCGGCCGCCTTCAGTGCCGCCGCTGCCGCCTCGACCGGATATCCCGCCAAACCGATCCGCCTGGTCGTGCCGTTTCCGGCCGGCGGGCCCACTGACGCGATGGCGCGACTGATCGGCCAGCACCTGTCGCAGCAGCTTGGACAGCCTGTGCTGGTCGATAACCGCGGCGGCGCCGGCGGCACCATCGCCACCGAGGCCKCTGCGCAGGCGGCTTCCGACGGCTATACGCTCTTCTTCTCCACCACCGGCACTATGGCGATCAACCCGTGGCTCTACCGCTCGCTGAAGGTGGACCCCCTCAAGGCGTTCGATGCCGTGGGCTCGGTGGCCTCCACGGTCAACGTACTGGTGGTGTCGAACAACCTGCCGGTCGGCAACATCAAGGAGCTGATCTCGCTGGCAAGGCAGAAGCCGGGCACGCTGACGTTCGGCTCTGCCGGCAATGGCAGCTCCAACCATCTGTCCGGCGAACTGTTCAAGTCGATGGCCGGAATTGATATCGTCCATGTGCCATACAAGGGCTCGGCCGCGGCGTTCACTGATCTGCTTGGCGGACGCATCTCGATGATGTTCGACACGGTGTCGAGCCAGGGGCAGTACATCAACGCGGGCAAGGTCAAAGCGCTAGGCGTGACCGGCGCGACCCGTTCGGAAGCGCTACCCAAGGTGCCGACGATTGCCGAGGCCGGCCTGCCGGGCTTCGACGTGACCATCTGGTTCGGCCTGTCGGCACCGAAAGGAACCACACCAGACGTGATCCGCCGCGTGAACAGCGAACTGCAGGCCGTGCTCGCGCAGGCAGACGTGCAGAAGCAGCTTGCCGCGCTGGGTGCCCGGCCGCTGCCGGGTACGCCCGCGGACTTCTCCAGGCTGATCCAGCATGACGCGGGCAAGTGGGCGCCGGTGGTCAAGGCATCGGGAGCGAGCCTTGACTGAGACCACTGCAACCTTCGACGCCCTGTTCTCGCCGGCCTCGGTGGCCGTGATCGGCGCCTCGGACAACCCCAACAAGGTAGGCGGACGGCCGATCCACTACATGCGCACCTTCGGCTACACGGGCGAGGTGTTTCCGGTCAACCCGGGGCGCGCGGTCATCCAGGGCTATCGCGCGTACCCTGATCTCGGTGCGATCGGCAAGGCGCCGGACGCCGTGGTGATTGCCGTGTCCGGCGATGCCACGCTTGAACAGGTGCGTCAGTGCGGCGCCGCTGGCGTCAAGGCTGCCGTCATCATGGCGTCCGGTTTCGCCGAGACGGGAGAGGCGGGACGCCAGCGGCAGCAGGAACTGGTGGCGGTGGCCAGAGACAGCGGCATGCGGCTGGTGGGGCCGAACGCGCAAGGTACGGCCAACTTCGCCAGCGGAGCGGTGCTCAATTTCTCGACCATGTTCATGGAGGTGGCGCCCCAGGACGGCCCGATCGCGATCATCAGCCAGAGCGGCGCGGCGAGCGTCATGCCCTATGCGTTGCTGCGCCAGGCCGGCTACGGCGTGCGCTACCTGGTAGCGACGGGCAACGACGCCGATCTCGACGCCTGCGCGATGACCGCGGCCGTGGCGGCGGACCCGGAGGTGCGGCTGATCCTGGTCTACCTCGAATCGGTGTCCGACCCTGCTCAGCTTGCCCGCGCGGCGGAGGTGGCCCGAGTGCGTGGCGCGAGCATCGTGGCGATCAAGGCCGGCAACAGCCAGCGCGGTGCCATGGCGGCAGCCTCGCATACCGGTGCGCTGGTCGGCAACGACGCCGCGATCGATGCCTTCCTGGCCCGTCACGGCATCTGGCGTGCGCGCGATATCGGCGAACTGGTCCGCGCGGTGCCGCTGTATTTGCAGCAGCGCGCCCCGGGGCAGGGCCGCACGGTCGTGATGAGTCATAGCGGCGCCGTGGGCGTGATGGCGGCCGACCTGGCCGAACGGCACGATCTGCCGCTGACCGAACTCCAGGCGGCAACGCTGCGCGAACTGGGCGCGATCCTGCCCGAGTTCGGCACGGCCAGCAATCCGCTCGACATGACCGCGGCGCTGCTGGGCAAGGGCGACATGTTCCCGCGCGTGCTCCAGGCGCTGGGCGCCGATCCGCAGGCCGACATGGTGATGGTCGGCATTCCGGTGGCAGGTCCCGGCTACGACGTCGAGGCACTGGCGCGCGACGCCGCCGCCTTCAGCGCGAACCAAGCCAAACCGTTGGTGGCCAGCGCGCCGCAACAGTCGGTCCGCGAGGTCTTTGTGCGACACGGCGTGCYGGCTTTCGTCACTGAAGCCGATGCCATAGCAGCGCTGGCGCAATACGCCGCGCATCATCGGCTGGCCGAGGCGGCACCGGCGACGGCGCCGCTCTGCCCCGACGCACTGCAGCTCGACGGCAGCGGCTTGCAGGATGAAGCCCATAGCCTGGCCTTGCTCGCCGAAGCCGGCGTACCGACCGTGCCGCACTGGCTATGCGACAGCGTGGATGCGGCGGTGACGGCGTTTAACGCGCTCGGCGGGGTGCCTGTGGTGGTCAAGGGCTGCGCGGCGGAGGTCCCGCACAAGAGCGAGCATGGCCTCGTGCACCTTCGAGTCACCGATGCCGCGAGCGTGGCCCGCGCGACGCAGGCCTGCCTCGACACGCTGCAGCGGTTGGGCGTGGCATTGCCACGGGTGGTCGTGGCGGCGATGGTCAAGGGCCAGCATGAGTTCGCGCTGGGCGTCTCGGTCGATCCCGTGTTCGGGCCGCTGGTCATGATCGGGGAGGGAGGCACGCTGCTCGAGCTCCGCAAGGACGTCGTGACACTGCTGGCGCCGTTCACGGCGCAAGACGTCAAGGCGGCCTGCGCGCGGCTGCGCCTGGCACCGCTGTTCGACGGCTATCGCGATATCCCGGCGCTCGACCTGGAGGCGCTGGCGTCGTCGGCGGTCGCGCTCGGCGACTGGGCATTGCGTCACCGGACTGCGCTGGCATCGGTCGACATCAATCCGCTGATGGTGATGGCAGCCGGTGAAGGCGTCATGGCGGTCGATGCCGTGGTGGAACTCAAGGGGAGTTGAAGCATGGAAGCTGTACGTGTCGAACAGGATGACGAGATCGCCATCGTCACGCTACATCGCCCGGCCCGCATGAACGCGGTCAACGACGCCCTGCGCGGCGAGCTGATCGAAGCGCTGGGCCGGCTCAACGCCGATCCGTCCGTGCGCGCCGTCATGCTGACCGGTGCCGGCGAGCGGGCGTTTTGCGCCGGGCAGGACCTCGATGAGGCCGCCACCGTGACCTGGCAGCAGCTCGTGCCTTGGCTGAACCGGCAGCGGGCGATGTACCAGGCTGTCCGCGACCTGGACAAGCCCTGCGTGGCAGCCGTGCGGGGCGTGGCTGCCGGCGCGGGTTTCCAGTTGGCGCTGTGCGCTGACTGGCGCCTGACCACGGCGGATAGCCGCTGGGGACAGCCGGAGGTCAAGGCAGGCCTGGCGAGCATCGTCGGATCCTATCTGATGACGCTGCACGTGGGGCACACGCATAACGTGCAGATGTCGCTGTCGGGCGAACTGGTCAGTGGCCAGCGCGCCTTCGACATTGGCCTGGTGACGGCGCTGTGCGGCGAGACCGAGCTGATGACGCAGGCGCTCGTACAGGCCAGGTCGCTCGCGGCGCTGCCGCCGACCGCCGTGCGCCTGTCCAAACAGCGCTTTCGCGCCATGACGCAGCCGGGTTTCGATGAGGCCTGTGTCGCCGGCATCCGGGCGCAGCTCGAGTGCTATGCCGACGGCGAACCGCAGCGTGTGATGGCAGCGTTCCTCGATCAACGCAAAACAAGGGAGTCGCAGTGAAGCAGTTGACCCAACACTATATCGACGGCGCACGTCGCACGATGCGAGGCGGTGAATCGATCCGCGTCTACGATTCAGCGACCGAAGCCCCGTTGGCCGAGGTCCGTCTCGGCACCGCAGACGATGTGGCCGAAGCAGTGGCGGCGGCCGCGCGGGCACAGCCAAACTGGCAGGCGCTGGGCGCAGCCGGGCGGGCGCCGTATCTGCATGCGCTGGCCGACGCGCTGGAAGGCTGCGCGGCGGAACTCGCCAATGACATCTCGCGCGAAGTCGGCATGCCGCAGAAGCTGTCACGCCGCATCCAGGTGGATGCACCGATCGCGGCGTGGCGCGCCACGGCGGCGCTGGCCGACACATTCGACTTCGTCCGTACGCTCGGCAATTCCCGCGTGACGCTGGCACCGGTTGGCGTGGTGGCCGCCATTACGCCGTGGAACTACCCGTTGCACCAGATCACTGCCAAGCTGGCGCCCGCTTTGCTGGCCGGCTGCACGGCGGTCCTGAAGCCGTCAGAGTTGGCTCCCGCCGTCACGGAACGGCTGATGGCCGCGTGCGAGCAGGCGAAGCTGCCGCCGGGCGTCCTCAATCTCGTGCTGGGTGGCGCGGCGGTCGGTGAGGCGCTGGTCTCGCATCCCGACATCCACATGGTGTCGTTCACCGGCTCCACGGCGGTCGGCCGCAAGGTCGCCGCGCAGGCGGCCGGCGACATGAAGCGCGTGTCGATGGAGCTGGGCGGGAAGTCGGCGGCCGTCGTGCTGCCGGGCGCGGATCTCGCCAGGGCAGTCAAGGCGACGATCAGTTCCTGCTTCCTCAACTCGGGGCAGACCTGCAGCGCCACCACCCGGATGATCGTTGCACGCGAGGACTATCCGCGCTGCCGGCAACTGCTGGCCGAGGCTGCCGCAGCGATGAAGCTCGGCGACCCCGCCGATGGCGAGACCCGGATCGGCCCCTTGCTGTCGGCGCTACAGCGTCAGCGCGTGCATGCGCATATCGCAGAAGCGGAAGAGGCCGGCTTCGACCGGATCTCCGGCGGTGCCGACGCACCCGTGCCAGCGACCGGCTATTTCGTCGCGCCGACCATCTACGGCAACGTCGCGCCAGACAGCCGGCTGGCGCAGGAGGAAGTCTTCGGGCCGGTGCTGGCGGTGCTGTGCTACGACAGCGTCGACGAGGCGATCGCTCTGGCCAACGGCACGCGCTACGGGCTGGCCGCCACGGTCTGGGCTGCCGATGACAGCGCCGGCGAAGCGCTCGCCAACGCGCTGCGGGCGGGCCAGGTGGACGTCAATGGCGCCCGCTTCAACCCCGCGGCACCATTTGGCGGCTTCGGCCTGTCCGGCGTCGGGCGCGAAGGCGGTGCCTATGGGCTGGAAGAGTTCCTGGAGCCGCGATCCGTTCAGCTCCCCTAAGTCACGACATCGACATCGACATCGAAAGGAATCGCACTATGTACAGTCAGGTTACCGTTGCTCGCGCCGGAAAAAGCGAGCGGATCGCCGTGGTCACCATGAACCGGCCGGACAAGCTCAACGCGCTGACCAAGGTCATGGAGGCCGAACTGCGCGACGCCATGGAGGCCGCTGATCGCGACGACAACGTCCGCGTGGTGGTGCTGACCGGCGCCGGCAAGGGCTTCTGCGCCGGCATGGACATCAACGAACTCGAAGTGCTGCCGCCTGGCGACATCCGCGCCGCCCAGTGGATGCGCCCGTTCGACATGAACCGGCGCGCCGACTATCAGACGCGCTATGGCTACTTTCCGGCCATGCGCAAGCCCGTGATCGCGGCGATCAATGGTGCGGCAGCGGGACTGGGGCTGGTGTTCGCGCTGTACAGCGACATGCGCTTCGCCAGCGCCAACGCCGCGTTCAGCACTGCGTTCGCGCGTCGGGGCTTGATTGCCGAGCACGGTATCTCCTGGCTACTGCCACGCGTGGTCGGCCCCGGTCGCGCCGCCGACCTGCTGTACTCGGCGCGAAAGGTGCTGGCTGACGAGGCGCTGCGGATCGGCCTGGTCGACCGTGTGGTCGATGTGGACACGCTCATGGCTACGACGCTCGACTATGCCGACGACTTGGCAGAGAACGTTTCGCCCCGATCTATCCGCGTGATGAAGCGGCAATTGTGGGAGCAACCGTTCCAGTCATTGGCCGAAGCAACTCGGGTTGCCAATGCCGAGATGTTCGAAAGCATCCAGAGCGAGGACTTTACGGAGGGGGTTGCGCATTTCATCGAGCGCAGACCTGCCCGATTTACCGGCCGTTGACCGGTAGTCGTTCCCGCGCCCGACGACACTCGGATGCTCGGTCGATCGAACACCAAGCCTTGCAGACAATGGGGCAGCGGGCGGTTAAGGCGATTCGCGAAGTCCAGACGGCGGGAGACGTGGCTGCGGCCTTTGGTGTCAATCTGCGCAACGTCTATCGCTGGCTGGCCGACTTTGCCAACGGCGGGAAGAAGGCGCCACTGGCCACGGCGATACCCGGCCGCCCACCGAAGATCAGCGCGAGGGCTGCTTACGCCAGCCTGCCGCCAATCCTTTCGCTGATGGATGCCGCGACCCGCCGCACCATTGGAATCAGGGCTCGCAGTTGTGCTTCGTCGGTGTAGTCGGCCGTGCCCGTGACGCTGATGGCCGCCACGGTCTGGCCGCTGGCGTCGCGGATCGGCACCGCCACGCAGCGAATGCTGGGGGCGTCTTCCTCCAGGTCGAAGGCATAGCCGCCCACTGCGTAGCCGCGCATGCCGGCCAGCCACTTGTCGAGTGGGACGTGGACGTTGTTCCGCTGGGCATCGTAGGCGTAGCGCGCACGCCACTTCTCCTCGCTCTCGTCCAGGATCAGGGCCTTGCCCACGCCGGTCGAGCAGACCGGCTTGCGGCCGCCGATGCGGGAATTCACGCTGATCGCGCGCTGTCCGCCGATCTTGTCGAGGTAGATGATCTCGTCGCCGTCGAGCTGGGCGAGGTGGACGGTGTCCTTGGTCTGCTCGGCAAGCTGCTCCATGCCGGCGCGCGCGCTGCGTGTGATGTCCGAGTCGCGGTACGCAGCGAAGCCGAGCTCCAGCAGGCGAGGCCCCAGCCGGTAGCCGCGCCGGGGTTCGAAATTCAGGTAGCGAACCTGCACCAGCGCCGACGCCAGCCGGTGCGTCGTGCTGAACGGCAGCCCGGTGCGATCGGCGATTTCTTGCACGGTCAGGGCGCCGGCCGCGACGGCATCGACGACGTCCAGGCCGCGGAAAAGYGTCTGGCTGGCAAGGGTGCGAGTGGGGGAAGTCGTGTCGGTCATGCCATAAGTGTAACGCCGCCGGACCAGTGGTCGCGGCGGCGTCGGGGGGAACGGCTCAGGAAATTGCGTGGGCAGCTAAAGCCGGGCTCAGTCGTCCAGCAACTGGCCGCTGCGGTCCTTCGTGAAAGCTACGGCGACCAGTGAGACCGCGCCGCACAGGATCACGAACAGGCTCACCGGGATGTAGCTGCCGCCGTAGTACGCCAGCAGGGCCGTGGCGATCAGCGGCATCGGGCCGCCCACGATAGCCGCGCCGACCTGGTAGCCGAGCGAGACGCCGGTGTAGCGCACGTCAGGCGGGAAGCTCTCGGCGAAGAACGTCCCCAGTACCGAACCGTAGATCGGCCAGATCAGCGCGAAGCCGACGATCACCGCCAGCGCGCACAGCCACACCGAGCCCTGGTTCATCAGCCAGAAGAACGGCAGCACGTAGGCCATGGCGGCGACAGTGCCCAGCACGAACATCGTCTTGCGGCCGATGCGGTCCGACAGGCCGCCGTACACCAGCATCATCGGTGAGCCGATGACGGCGGCGGCCAGCACCATGTTCAGGGCATCGACGCGGGCATAGTGCAGGCCCACCAGGTACGACACCGTGAACGTGGCGAACAGGAAGAAGGTCGACGTCTCGACGAACTTGGCGCCGATCACCACCAGCACCGCGCGCCAGTGGTTCGTCACGGTCTCGACCAGTGGCACCTTCCTTTCGGTCTTGCTCGCCATCACGCGCTTGAATGACGGGGTTTCGTCCACGGTGTTGCGGATCCACATGCCGACCAGCACCAGTACGATCGACAGCACGAACGGAATGCGCCAGCCATAGGCATAGAACGCTTCCTCCGAGAAGGCGACGCTCAGGCCCGAGGTGATCAGATTGCCCAGCGCCAGGCCGACCAGTGCGCCGATCTGCGGCACCGCGCCGTAGAAGCCGCGACGCTTGGGCGGCGAATATTCCACCGCCAGCAGCAGGCCGCCGCCCCACTCGCCGCCCAGTGCCAGCCCTTGCAGCAGGCGCAGCAGCGTCAGGATGATGGGCGACCACACGCCGATGCTCTCGTAGGTCGGGGCCAGGCCGATGGCGACGGTGGACACGCCCATGATGCCAAGGGTCATGGCCAGCGTCTTCTTGCGGCCGATGCGGTCGCCGATATGGCTGAAGACGATGCCGCCGATCGGGCGGATCAGGAAGGCGAGCGCGAACGAGGCCAGGGCCAGCAACTGGCTGGTGACAGCGTCGGTCGCGGGAAAGAACAGCTTGCCGAACACCGTGGCCGACATGGTGCCGTACAGGAAATAGTCGTACCACTCGATGGTGCTGCCCACCGCGCTGCCCACCAGCGCGCGGCGGCGGTCGGTCGACGTGATCAGGGACTCCCTGGGTGCAGCCATGCCGCCCACATTGGAGCCGGTTACAGTCTGTCTCATTGTTCGTGTCTCTTTTGTATTGATGCGTTGCGCCCCGTCGGTTGTGCCACCGGGGCGCGGCGGATGCGGCAGGTTATGCCTTGTTCAGCAAGTCCAGTGCGACGTCGACGATCATGTCTTCCTGGCCGCCGACCATGCGGCGCTTGCCCAGTTCGACGAGGATGTCGACCGTCTTGATGCCGTACTTCTTCGCGGCGACTTCCGAGTGGCGCAGGAAGCTGGAGTACACGCCGGCGTAGCCCAGCGCCAGGGTCTCGCGGTCGACTCGTACCGGGCGGTCCTGCAGCGGACGGACCAGTTCGTCGGCGGCGTCCATCAGCGCGTAGAGGTCGGTGCCGTGGTCCCAGCCCATGCGGTCGGCGGCGGCGATGAACACCTCCAGCGGTGCGTTGCCGGCGCCGGCGCCCATGCCGGCCAGGCTGGCGTCGATGCGGTCGCAGCCTTCCTCGACGGCGACGATGGAGTTCGCCACGCCCAGCGACAGGTTGTGGTGCGCGTGCATGCCGGTCGTGGTCGACGGGTCGAGCACGGCCTTCAGGGCGCGGAAGCGGGCGCGCACGTCGTCCATGCCCAGCGCGCCGCCGGAGTCGACCACGTAGATCGTGGTGGCGCCGTAGCTTTCCATCTTCTTGGCCTCGACCGCCAGGTTCTCCGGCGTGGTCATGTGGCTCATCATCAGGAAGCCGACCGTGTCCATGCCAAGTTCACGGGCGCGCTCGATGTGCTGGCGCGAGACGTCGGCCTCGGTGCAGTGCGTGGCCACGCGCACGATGCGCGCGCCGGCCTTGTAGGCGTTGTCCAGGTCGTGGATGGTGCCGATGCCGGGCAGCAGCAGCGTGGCGATCCGCGCGTGCGAGATCTCGCCGGCCACCGCCTCGATCCACTCCAGGTCGGTGTGGGCGCCGAAACCGTAGTTGAAGCTGGAGCCCTGCAGGCCGTCGCCGTGCGCGACCTCGATGGAGTCGACGCGGGCCTTGTCGAGCGCGCGGGCGATGTCCCTGACGTTCTGGATCGAGTACTGGTGGCGGATGGCGTGGCTGCCGTCGCGCAGCGTCACGTCGGAAATGTAGAGCTTCTTGCCGGGGTTGAAAGGCATGGCGGGTGTCTCCTCAAGCGGTCAGAACGGACTGCGCCATGCGCTCGGCGGTGGCCAGCGCGGCGGAGGTCATGATGTCGAGATTGCCGGCGTAGGCAGGCAGGTAGTGGGCGGCGCCCTCGACCTCCAGGAAAACCGAGGTCTTCAGGCCGCTGAACTTGCCGAGGCCGGGGATGTTGAGCGGGGCGCTGGCCGGGATCTCGTCGAACTGGACCTTCTGCTTGAGGCGGTAGCCGGGCACGTACTGCTGCACGGCGGCGGCCATTTCCTCGATGGAGGCTTCCACTTCCACACGGTTGGCGGCGGCGCTCAGCACGTAGACGGTGTCGCGCATGATGAGCGGCGGCTCGGCGGGGTTCAGCACGATAATGGCCTTGCCTTTGGCGGCGCCGCCGATCACCTCGATGGCCCTGGAGGTGGTTTCCGTGAATTCGTCGATGTTGGCGCGCGTGCCGGGACCGGCCGACTTGCTGGAAATCGACGCAACGATCTCGGCGTAGTGCACCTTCGCCACGCGCGACACGGCTGCCACCATCGGGATCGTGGCCTGGCCGCCGCAGGTGACCATGTTGACGTTCAGCGCGTCGAGACAATGCTCCAGGTTCACCACGGGCACGCAGTACGGGCCGATGGCCGCGGGCGTCAGGTCGATCATGCGGATGCCCGGCTTGACTTCGCGCAGGCGGGCGTCGTTCTTCACGTGGGCGCCGGCGCTGGTGGCGTCGAACACGACGTCGATGTCGGCGAATCCCGGCAGCCCGATCAGACCTTCCACGCCCTCATGCGTGGTCGCCACGCCCATGCGGGCGGCGCGCGCCAGGCCGTCGGATGCCGGGTCGATCCCGACCATGGCGCCCATTTCCAGGTGCTTGCCGTGGCGCAGGATCTTGATCATCAGGTCCGTGCCGATGTTGCCCGATCCGATGATCGCGGCCTTGAGTTTCTTCGTTACCAATTGAGCCTCCTTTGGTGCACCGCTGCTGCCTGCCCTTCTTGCGGGTGCCGGGGGTGAGTCAGCCGTGTGCGGATTCGCGCTGTGCGTTGGCGGGTCTGTACTGCGGGCGAAGATTAACCCGCGGCTTCGTAATTATCAACTTATGAGAAGCTTTCTTATATGTTGAGAAATTAAAGGTGCGAATAGTGCCCGCGAAGCAGAGGGTCAGCTGAAATAGTGGTACGTAGGACACTCAAACGGAGCGCGGGGCGGGGGCTTTGCGACGGCGGCGGGTAGCGTCGGAGGAGGAAATCATTTCCGCAGGCTTTGCCGCCGGCGGCGCGGTTTGCATCGTTCCCGAATCGGACGCTCTCCAGTCGACAGGCTCGACACCTTCAATGCACGGCCGAGCATCTACAAGCCCGAGTCGATGGCGGTGGGAACTCCCAAAGCAATATCGTGGCCGCCCTCATCACAAGGAATACGTAGAGCGGCTCATGCGCCGGAGACGGTGGCACCACCCTTGGGTCTTCAAGAGCCTGCTTCGTTCAGGCGGGGCGGTGAACCCGCCGACCCCCGCTGCCGCCGGCACCGATTGCTGAAATCCACGCTTGGACTCCTTCGGTCGCCCCGTCACGCCCGTCTGGCTGCGGCCAGCGGCTGGACCGCTTCCGAAGTGCCTTAGGTCACTGCCGAGGGCGGGCTGCCTGTAGTTCCCGATATAGGGACGCACGGCTGATGCCAAGCAACGCTGCAGCCTTGTTACGGTCCTGGCCGCAATGTCGAAGCGCGGTCTGGATCATGGCGTGCTTCTGCCGTTCGAGGTGCGTGTGAAGGTCGAAGGTCGCCACTTCTGTCGCCGATTGAGGGGGGGCCGCGCCCTGAGCGGCGGGGATATCGACTTTCCCGTCAAGGTTGTAGCGAATCAATACCCCTTCTAACTCACGCACATTGCCTGGCCACCGATGCTGCAGCAGTGCTTCCATTACGTCGTCTAGCAAGGGCCTGGGATCCAGGCCGTGCCGCGCAAGGAGCCGTGCATAGATCTGGGTGACCAGTCCCCGCAGATCGCTGCGGTCCCGCAGCGGCGGCAACAAAACACGGAACATGGAGAGCCTGTAGTAGAGATCCGCTCGGAAACGGCCGGTCTCGACAGCTTGCGCAAGGTCGCGGTGGGTGGCGCAGATGATGCGAACGTCGATGTCCAGCGGAGATGTCCCGCCCACGCGTACTATCTGCTGGTGTTGAATGGCACGCAGTAGGCTGGTCTGCAGCGCCATAGGCATGTCGCCGATCTCGTCGAGGAACAGCGTGCCGCCGGAAGCCAGTTCAAACTTGCCCGGCTTTCCGCGACTCGACGCACCAGTGAACGCACCCCCCTCGTAGCCGAACAGTTCCGCGTCGATCAATTGCTCAGGGATCGAGGCGCAGTTGACCCAGACAAAAGGCCGCTGGGCACGATCCGAGCCGCTGTGGATGGCATGCGCGGCAAGCTCCTTGCCGGTGCCGGTCTCTCCTTGCAAGAGGGTCGGAAACGCATGCGAGGATGCCACGCGGATCTGTTGCCGCAATGCGTCCATCTCCGGGCCGGTGCCAAGGATATCGTCAGCCGTATGCTGGGTGGTCCAGCCGCTGCGGGCATTCTGCAGAGCGATGCCTGGCGTAAATGCCAGGGCGTAAGTGCGCTTGAGCAGTTCGTAGTTGGAAAAGAGCGCGAGGCCAACGGCACCGACGATACGCCCCTCATGCAGGACCGGAACCTGCCGGGTGATCAGCTTGCAGCCCCGAACCTGCAGCGGCGCGCCGCCCACCACTTCCTCGCCGCGCGCCACCTTGTGCAGGCGCGTGTGCGGAGAGACCACCTCAGTGATATGCCGTCCAAGAAAATCCGCCTCAGTGCCGCCCAGCAACTTGCAGTAAGGCTCATTGATCAGAACGATCTGTCCTTCGGTATCCACCGCAACGAGGCAGTCAGAGACATGATCGAGCACGAGCTTCAGGAATGACGCCTGGCTGTCACTGTTGCCGGAAAGTTCGGGGAAGGGCATGGCACACTATCTCAATGATGAGACGCCTCGTCTCGCTCTTTAGATTAGGCAGCCATCGGCGGGCAGTCAACAGGAGGCATGCCGACCGCCCGCGCCTTGTCGCCGCGTTAGGCGCGCATGTCGCGCCCGCGCGTCTCTGGCAGCCGCCATGCGCCGATGACGAAACAGACCGCAGCCACGATGACGGTATAAAGCAGGCCGTCAAAGATATCGCCGGTCCGCACCACGACCGCCGTCGCGATGAACGGCGCGAAGCCGCCGATCCAGCCATTGCCAAACTGCAGTGCTACTGATACGCCGCTGTAGCGCACCTGCGTGGGAAACAGTTCGACCAGGCACGCGCCGAGCGGGCCATAGACCATGGTCGCGAGCAGTACCAGAACGAACAGCAGTCCGATCATGCGGGGCGCATCAACGCGCGCCGGATCTGCTTTCAGCGGCATGCCCGCGGCCACCAGGTCAGCCTTGAGCCGAGTCTCATCAAAGCCCGCTGTGAGCTTGCCATTCAGGACGATTTCAAGCGGGCCGTCGCCGGGCTTGGCAACATAGGGCACGGCATTGGCGGAAAGAAAGGCTTTGGCGCGCGTGCACGGCGTGGTCAGCTTGGGATTGAACAGTTGGCCGAGAAAAGACTGCTCCTCCCGGCAATCGCCGCCCTGGACCACCACGCTGGTTCGCTCGCGAAACTCGGCGAGTTGCGGATTCCCATAGGTAGTCAGCCCCTTGAAAATCGGTATGAACAGCAGCGCAGATAACAGGCAGCCTGTCAGCATGATCCACTTGCGGCCAATCCGGTCTGACAGCCGGCCGAATACGACGAAAAACGGTGTGCCTAGCACCAACGCGACGGTCAGGTACAGGTACGCCGACTGGTAGTCAAGCTTGAGCGTCGAGGTCAGGAAGTAGAGACTGTAGAAGTGGCCGGTATACCAGATCACCGCCTGGCCTGCGACGATGCCAAAGATCGCCAGCAAGACTAGCCGCAGGGTCTTGCGATCGCCGAAGATGTCCCGGATCGGATTGCGYGAGGTCTTGCCATGGGCCTTCATTTCGGCAAACACAGGCGACTCATGCAGGCGCAGTCGGATATACAGTGAAACCACCAGCAGTCCGATCGACAGCACGAACGGGATGCGCCAACCCCAGGCCGCGAACGCGGTCTCGGACATGATCTGCCGCAACGCCATGATGATCAACAGTGACATCAGCAGCCCTACGGTTCCCGTGATCTGCAGCCAGCTTGTCATCAGGCCGCGGTCCCTTGCCGTCGAATGCTCGGCAATATAGGTCACCGCGCCGCCAAACTCACCCCCGACCGCCAGGCCCTGCAGAAGCCGCAGCGTGACCAGCGTGGCAGGGGCCAGCCAACCGATGGTCTCATAGGTGGGCAACAATCCGACGGCCGCGGTAGCCAGTCCCATGATCAGCATCGTCACAAGGAAGGTGTATTTGCGGCCAATGGTGTCGCCGAGCTTGCCGAACACAATGGCACCGAACGGGCGCAGCACAAAGCCCGCGCCGAAGGTGGCCAGCGACGCAAGCACCGCCGCGGTTTCGTTGCCCTTGGGGAAAAACAAGCTGCCGAAGAATACGGCGAGGCTTCCATAGATAAAAAAATCGTACCACTCGAATACCGTGCCCAAGGCTGCGGCCAGGACGACCTGGCGCGATTCCCGGGTGTTGACTGCCGACGGCTGCGCGGCGATGGTTCCTGCTGACATGATGGAGCTCCTAAATGGCAGGTATGCGTGAAGAGGGCGCTTCAGCAGGTCTGTTCGGCAAGGAACGCGCCGAGGACGGCATTGAATGCCTGCGGCGCTTCCAGCATCGGGAAGTGGCCGGCGCCTTCAACCATGTGCAGCCTCGCTCCGGGAATGCCTGCAGCGAGTTGCACGGACTCCCGCGGCGGTGTGATGGTGTCTTCGGTCCCGCAGATGACGAGCGTAGGCAATGCGATGCCCGACAGGCGATCGCGCGTATCGCTGCCGTTCAGCGAAACGATTGCCTGACGGGCGACATGCTCAGGTGTCTGCACTACCTCGCCCTTGCCGAAGTCGATGAGTTCGCGGCTGGCCGATGGCGCGAACGACCGCTCGATGACGTTCTGGCTCGCCTTGGCAACGCCGTACACATCGATGGCCTCCAGCACGCGCGCCGCGTCGACGTCTTCGCCCAGGCCATGCGGGGTTGCACCGACCAGAACGAGTCCCCGCAGCAGCGATCCATGCTTGAGCGCGAAGAGCTGCGAAACTGTGCCGCCCATCGACAGTCCCACTAGGACCGCGTCCTTGAGACCCAGCGTGGTGAAAACCGCATGCAGGTCGTCTACGAAAGCTGCCATCGTATAGGCACGCTCACGCGGCGCCGGTGAGATCCCATGGCCGGGCAAGTTGATGCAGACCACCGTGTGGTTCGCCGACAGGTCCTCTGCCTGCGACTTCCAAAACTCACTGGTGGTGGTGAATCCATGACAAAACACCACTGCCGGGCCTTGCCCGGACACCCAAGCACACACATCGCCGATTGCCACGAGTTTCTTCTGGACCATTGCTTGTCACCTCCATTTTGTGCGCATGTTCGGCACGCGCACTATGCGCGGGCCGGCTGCCCAAGGGACTTCGCAATCGGCATGCCACCGCCGTCGGTAATGTTATGTTTTTTGGTAAGCCATTGATTCAATGGTGATTATTTAGTTTTGGAGGCGCCACGTATGAGCCCATACGTGTGCGATGGCAACGCGATTATCCAAGAGCTGCGACTGGATGCGTCTCAAGACCGAGACAAAACTTGCCGGCGCCCGGCGAGCAAGGCCACTTCAGCGACGCGTGCTTGTGTAGGGGCGAGCAGGTTCACTAGACCCGTGCGAGCCCACAGGTGCACTACTGTGTCCAGTTGGTGCTATCGCGTTGAGCTTGGCTTGCGAGTAGGCAGATAGGTCGGCTCCTTTTGCTGGCTTCCCTTCTCATTCTCTATTGCCGACCCGACCCGTTCCAGCGCGCCGCATCCACTGTGCAAGACTGAGGCGACTGCCTGCGCCTAGCCAGAGCCCGCCTCTTCCAGCAACCATTCCTTGAACGCCTGTACCGGTGCATGCTGGGCGCTCTCCTTCCTGTGAACTAGGTAGTACGCTAACTCGCACCCCTGAACGTATTCAAAGGGCTTTATAAGGCGCCCCTCCGCCAGGTCGCGCTCGACCAGCGTTGTTCTGCCAAGTGCGACGCCGTGTCCAGAGATTGCTGCCTGAACCGCCATCGCGGAATCATTGAGTTGAAGGCCGCGGTCGGTATCGACAACATTTCCATACCCCGCGTGGAGTAGCCACGAGCGCCACGAGGGAAAGATGCCGAAGCCAATCATCGACGTGTCATGTATCAAGGCATGATGCTTCAGGTCGCTCGGCTCTCGCAATGCGCTGGGACCCTGTAAAAGGGTTGGGCTGCATACCGGAAAGAACTCGTCGCGCAGCAGAAACGTCGACGTGACATCCGGCGATGCGCCAGCACCATATCGGATGCCGATATCGATCCGTTCGGAGGTGAAATCGACCAAGCGGCCACTGGTCTCGATCCGCAGATCGTAATAAGGATGGCGCCGCTGAAAGCGGTCAACCCGCCACAGGAGCCATTTTTCCGCAAATGCCGGCGGGACCGTCACGGTAAAGATAATGCGTGACTTGCTCGCTTTCAGTCTCTCTACCGCGTTTGAAAGGAGATCGAAGCCGCCTTGAAGGTCTGGCAGCGCAGCACGTGCGGCATCCGTTAATGCCAGTCGCGACGGCCCGGAGCTGGAACGGTGGAACAGTTCAATATCGAATAGCTTTCGAGGCCGCGAATGAGTTGCCCGATCGCCGCGGGCGTCACGTTCAACTCTGCATTCCACCCATCTCTTGAGATGAAGGTTCGACAAGTGAATATCTGCTTGAGCCCATTCCTATAGAATCGGGATCATGTCAAAGAAACGGGCTTCAATGGAGTGGATAGGGCTAGGGCTGATCCCGCCTGACCCTCAGGGACTGCCCAGACTGTCCAGTGCAAGACGTCCACCGTTGCTCTCTGCGAAGTCGCGCAAAGTATGCCGCTCGGTAAAGCATCGGCGGGGTCACGGGGACATGATGGGCTGCCGATTGCCTCCTGTCCCCTTAAGCCTGGTCGCCGTTTTGCCGTTAATACAGCGATGTCCTTGACTCGCGTGACTGTGCAATTCGTATACGGCGCCCTGCTGGCGATGGCGGCGGTGCTCACCGCGCCTGCCTGCGCGTTCGCATTCCCCGATCGCCCCGTGCACCTGGTTGTCCCCTTCAGTCCTGGCGGGACCAGCGACACGATTGCGCGCGTGCTGGCCGACAAACTACAGGACAGGCTAGGCAAGCCAGTTCTGGTGGAGAATCGGCCCGGCGCATCCACCGTGACCGCGGCGGAGCGGGTGGCAAAGGCGCTGCCAGACGGGTACACACTGCTGCTGGCCAGCTCGACGACATTCGCCTTGCTGCCTGCCCTGCGACCTCATCTGGCCATCGCCGCGGAAGGCGCGTGGGCGCCTGTCGGCCTCGTCGCGGAAACGCCGGTCATCTTGTCGGTCAGGACCGGCTCGGATATCCAGTCCTTTGCCGGACTGCTGGCACAAGCGCGCGCCCGGCCGGGCATGGTCACCTATGGCACCACTGGCCCAGGGACGGCGCCACACCTCATCGGCGCCATGATTGCCACTACGTTTCAGCTCGATATGCTGCCCGTCGCTTATCGGGGCAGCACGCAAGTGCTTGCAGACGTCCTGGGCGGGCGGATCGATCTGAGCATTGACCCGGTCGGTACCGCGAGGCGCTATATCGATACGGGCTCGCTGCGACCGCTGGCGACCAGCGCTACGGCACGGCTATCTCAGTATCCGGAAGTCCCCACCTTTGCCGACCTTGGCATAGCGAACCCTTGCGGTTCGTTCTGGTTCGGCGTGGCAGGCCCGCGCGGCATCCCGCAGATGGTGCTGCAACGGCTGCAATCGGAACTGCAGGCGGTGCTGAATGACCCGGATCTGGAGAAGGCGCTCGCCCGGCACTCGATTGCCGTCGTGCGAGGCGATGCGGAGGCCTTCCGCCGGCGGGTCCGCGTCGAGACCGCTCGCTATCGGCAGTTGGCAGAGGACGCCGGGATCGTTATTGAGTAGGTTCTGCTCCGCCGGGAATGGGTAGCCCGATTGGCCCCCGATCACCTTGCTCGCCTTTCGACACGGACCTGGTCGTCGCCACTCGCGCGCATTCCATAAAAAAAGGGCAGCGTGAGCTGCCCCTTCTTGCGTCTGGGAGGTCGCGCTGCTTACAGCGCGGCGTCCTTCAGCTTCTTCATGGCACGGACCTTAACCTTCACGGTTGCCGGCTTGGCTGCGAACCACTGGTCTTCGCCGGTGAACGGGTTCTTGCCGAAGCGCTTCTTCGTCGCCGGTACCTGCGTGGCCACGACCTTCAGGAGGCCCGGCAGGGTGAATTCACCGGCGCCCTTCTTGTGCACGGCGCTCAGGATGGTGGTCTCCAGATGCGCGAGCACGGTCTTGACGGTCTTGGCATCCAGTTCGGTCTGGGCGACCAGGTGGRCCAGCAGACTGGACTTGTTGAACGTGTCCTTCAGCGGCTTGGCAACCGGCGCAGCGGCTGCGGCCTTCTTGGCCGGTGCGGCTACCGTCTTGGCCGGGGCAGCGGCCTTCTTTGCAGCGGGCTTGGCAGGGGTCTTCGCGGTGGGTTTTGCTTTGGTTGCCATGTGGGCAGGATCCTCGGATAAGCGGAAATGGCCGCCGGCGGCGGCTAGGCGAGAATATAGCGAATTTTTCGCATCGTGGGCAGACGTTTGTGTCGTCAGGCCGCCTGTAGCGTGGCGGCAATGCGTTCGCAGGTGCGATTGCCCGAAGGCCCCGGCAGCTCGCCGACGCGCTTCGCGAGAGCGTCCTTCCTGCGAGCAAAGCCGGCGGCAATAGGTGTCGGGCGCAATGCGAGGGCGCATCTCGTCGACTTCGAGATCGATCGCTGCGGGTGCCACACGGCGGATCCCCCCCGGGCTCATGCCTTCCTGCCGGAGAGTTCCACCGCTTCAGCGGGCCGCGACCGGCGGCGCGGCAGGCGTGCCGGCCGGCGCGCGATCGGTTCGCGCGATGCGCCGTTGCGCCCATTCGGCGACGAACAACGCCACCGTGATGAAGACCGCGCCGACCAGGCCGAGGGCGTGACGGTCGAACAAGGTGATGGCGGCCCCGCCGATAAGACCCGACATCGACACGCCGACGTAAATGGCGGCCGAGTTCAGCCCCAGCAGGAGCGGCGCCGCGCTGGGCGTGACGCTGATCAGGCGGTGTTGCTGTGGCACCAGCAGGCCCCAGCCGCACAGGCCCCACACGATGAGGGCGGGCACGGCTGTCACAAGCGAGGCCGAGGTCCATGGCAACAGCACGAAGTCCAGCGCGACGATGGCGATCGCAGCGTTGATGATGCGGCGGCCGCCGAAGCGGTCGGTCAGCCTGCCCGCAGCCAGGTTGCCGGCCGTCGCGGCCACGCCCCAAAGCAACAGCAGCACCGCCAGCACGCGCGCGTCGCCGCCCGTGGCGCGGTCGAAGCTCAAGCCGATATACGTGTAGACCAGGAACAGGCCCGCGTACACCAGCCAGGTGGTCAGAAGCGTCAGCAGCACGCGCGCCTCACCCAGCGGCGCGAGCCGGCGCGCGAGGCTGACGGCCGGCGGCGTCGGGATGTCCGGCAAGCGCCAGGCCACGCCCAGCGCGGCCACCGTGCCGACGGCGGCGACGAACCACATGGTCGCGCGCCAGTCCAGCCAGCCGCCGATGAAGGTGCCCAGCGGCGCGCCCAGCGCCGTCGCGCTGGACAGGCCGGCGATGACGATGGCGAGTGCCCGGCCACGCTGCTCGGGCGGCACCAGCGACGCGCCGGTGGCCGTCGCCGTCGGGCTGAACATGGCTGCGCCCAGGCCAGCCAGCAGCCGGCTCGCCAGCACGAGCTCGATGCCTGGCGCCAGGGCGGTCACGACATTGCCGAGCACGAAGATCGCCAGGCCGGTGAGCAGCAGCCGCTTGCGCGGCCAGTGCGCGGCCGCCGCGGCGATGACCGGTGACAGCAGCGCATAGCTCAGCGCGTAGAGGGTGACCATCTGCCCGGCGAGCGCGACGGACACGCCTAGCGAGGCGGATACCTGCGACAGCACGCCGGCAACGACAAAGCTGTCGGTGCCGATGGCGAACATGCCGCAGGCCAGAACGAGGAGGCGTCTATCCATGGGGAAATCCTTGGCGGCGCGCGGCCGCTTGCAGGCTGTCAGCCTGATAAGTTTTGTGACGAAACTTACGATATCAGGTCAAGTTGCGTCGTGCAACTTTTTTACTTAACATGGCTCCATGTACCGAAAAACCTTTGATGGCATGAACTGTTCGATTGCCCGCGCGCTCGAACAGGTCGGCGAGTGGTGGACTCTGCTCATCGTGCGCGAATGCGCGCTGGGTACGACACGCTTCGACGACTTCCAGGACCACCTGGGCATCGCGCGCAACGTGCTCACCGCGCGATTGAACCGCCTCATCGAGCACGGCGTGCTGGACAAGGTGCTGGCCGAGGGCAGCGAGCGGCGCACCGAATACCGGCTGACGGAAAAGGGCGAGGCGCTCTATCCGGTGCTCATCGCGCTGATGCAATGGGGCGACAAGTGGTGCGGACATGAAGCGCCGCTGCGGCTCGTCGAGCACAGCAGCGGCCTGCCCGTCGAACCGATAGGCCTGCGCGTGGGAGAGCGCATGCTTGGGATACGCGACGTGCGGGTCGAAGCCGGCGAGGGCGCGACGGCGAAGACGGCGGAGACGATCAAGGCCCGCAACCGGGCCATCCTCGGCGTGGAGTGAGCCACTTTCCCCCGGCAGCCGATTGCCGGGGCGCCGGCGCTTGTCTCATGAGTTGCGCCGGGTGGACTTGCCGGATCCGGCCTTGGCCGGTTCCGGGTTCCTGCCGCCGCGTCCAGCCGCCCAGCCGTTCTTCTGCCCAGCCGTTCAGCGGTTCAGCCATTCAGCAATGGCAACGGCAATGTCGTCGCCACCACCAATCCCTCCATGCCTTTCGGGCTGGCTTTCATGGCCGGCTTCCGTCTCCATACGCCTTTCTCGCTTGCGTATCGTCGGCCAGTTGCCGCAGGCGGTCGTTGTCGCCGCGGTGGCGACGAACTTGCCTTGACCTTGCACGGGGCGTGTCGAGAATGGCTTGCGGGACGATCAGCGGATCGTCCATTGATGCGTGGCGACTTACCCCTTTCACCCGTCGGGGTACGCGTGCTAGTGACGGCAACGTGCGCTATCGTTTCACGTTAGCTTGATCTTTGACCGCGAGACGCCATCCCTCGTCCAGAGCGGGAGGGCGTTGGCCTAACCTTGTTTGGGGAGCAACTCAGATGTCCGAATTCCGTTCCGAAACTGACTCGATGGGCGCCAGCGACGTCCCCGCAGATCGATACTGGGGCGCGCAGACGCAGCGTTCCACCATCAATTTCCCCATCGGCGTAAGCCGGTTCCGCTGGCAACGGCCGGTCATCCGTGCCCTGGGGATCCTCAAGCGGGCGGCGGCCGAGGCCAATGCCGAGCTGGGCGAGTTGCCCAAGGATCTGGCCAGCCTGATCGTGCGGGCGGCGGACGAAGTCATCGCCGGCAAGCTGGACGATCACTTCCCGCTGGTGGTGTTCCAGACCGGATCCGGCACGCAGTCGAACATGAATGCCAACGAGGTGATCTCGAACCGGGCCATCGAGATTGCCGGCGGCGAGCTGGGCAGCAAGAAGCCGGTGCATTCCAACGACCACGTGAACCGTGGCCAGAGCTCCAACGATACCTTCCCCACGGCAATGCACATCGCGGTGGTGGAGCAGATCTACACCAAGCTGCTGCCGGCGGTGGAAGCCCTGCGGGACACGCTCGCGGCCAAGGCCACGGCGTACAAGGATATCGTCAAGACCGGCCGCACCCACCTCCAGGACGCCACGCCGATCACGCTCGGCCAGGAGATCAGCGCCTGGGTCGCGCAGATCGATTTCGGCCTGAACGCGGTCAAGACCGCGCTGCCAGGCCTGCTGGAACTGGCGATCGGCGGAACGGCCGTGGGGACGGGCCTGAATGCGCATCCGCAGTTCGGCGCGCGCGCGGCGGCCTATATTGCCACGCTGACCGGCCATCCTTTTGTCGATGCGCCCAACAAGTTCTTTGCCCTGTCCGCGCACGATGCGCTGGTGCAGACCTCGGCCGCGCTGCGCACCCTGTCCGGCGGCCTGATGAAGATGGCGAATGACGTGCGCTGGCTGGCATCGGGGCCGCGTTGCGGCATCGGCGAGCTGAATATTCCCGAGAACGAGCCGGGTTCGTCGATCATGCCGGGCAAGGTCAATCCGACCCAGTGCGAAGCGATGACCATGGTCTGTGCGCAGGTGTTCGGCAACGATGCCACGGTGGCGTTCGCCGGCAGCCAGGGCAACTTCCAGCTCAATGTGTACAAGCCGGTGATGGTGCACAACGTGCTGGAAAGCATCGAGCTGATTGCCGACGCAAGCCTGGCCTTCAACGACCATTGCGCGGTCGGCATCGAGCCGAACCTGCCGAAGATCGCGGAGAACCTCGACAAGAACCTGATGCTGGTGACGGCATTGAACCGCCATATCGGTTACGACAAGGCAGCGGCAATCGCCAAGAAGGCGCACAAGGAAGGGCTGACGCTCAAGGCGGCGGCGCTGGCGCTGGGCTATCTGAGCGAGGAAGAATACGCCCGCTGGATCGTGCCCATCGAGATGACGCATCCGAGCGCCTGATACCTCAGGCGCGCCGGATCCGGATCCGGACCCACGGCCCGGCTGCCCGACGTAACGGGCGGGCTGGGCCGCGTTGATGCGCAGCGCAACGACAAGCGCCTCGATCAGCTTGGTTCCGTTCAATTCTTCCGTTCGGTTCAGATCGGAGTCATCCCTGACGTTGGCCAGCGCCTCGGCGGCATCACAACATCCTGTCGATCAAGGCGCAGCCCTGGGGCCGAAGCCCGAATAGGGCTTCAGCGCGATCACCGTGGGCGCTTGCAGGAAACCGGATTTCACCAGCGGAAGGGCGGAGAACGAGCGCTCCAGGCTTTGCGCATCGTCGCTCTCGGCGATGATGCAGGCGCCCCCGTCGCCGCGCAGCCAGATTTGCCTGACGACGCCATCCAGGTAGAGATGGCGGATGACCTCGGACTCGGCTTCGCGCTCCGCGAGGGTGGGGATGTCTTCAGGGATGGGCGAGGTACGGGCAACCAGAACAAGAAACTGCATGGGTATCTCCTGTGTGCGGATCGTTTGCTGCTTGCGAAGTGGCGCCGCCCGCGCCGTTGCGGCGCGGACGGGTGCCGGGCGGGATCAGGCCTTCGACAGTTCGCCGTCGGTCAGCCGCCAGAGGCCGCGCGGGTTGTCGTGCCGGAGCGCCTCCGGCAACAGCTCGTCCGGGAAGCCCTGGTAGCAGACGGGCCGGAGAAATCGTTCGATCGCACTCATGCCAACCGACGTGAACCGGCTATCGGAGGTGGCCGGAAACGGACCGCCGTGAATCGATGCGTAGGAAACCTCCTGCGGATGCGCGAACGCATTGATGACGATGCGGCCGGTGCGGCGTTCGAGGATGGGCAAGAGCCGCGTAGCCAGCGCATGATCGGCGCGCTCGAGATGCATCGTCGCCGAGAGCTGGCCCCGGAACCGCCTGGCGATGGCGATCAGTTGCTCGTCGTCCTTGACGCGCACCAGCAGTGCCGCGGGTCCGAAGACCTCTTCGAGCAATGCCGGCTCGTCGAGCAGGCGCGCGCCGTCCACCTCGAACAGGAATGACTGGCCGTCCCACTCGCCTTCGGGCCCGGCGCCCGCCGCGATCTCTTCTGCGCCTGCGTCGAGCTGACGACCCACGTTCTTGCGGTACGCCATGTTGATGSCTGGCGTGAGCATCGTGCGAGACCGCATCGCCTTGACGCGGGCAATCATCGCCTGCTTCAGTTCGCTGTAGCCCACGCCGTCGATGGCGAGCAGGATTGCGGGCTTCAGGCAAGCCTGGCCCACGTTCACCAGCATGCGTTCGGCAAAGCCGTCGCCAATCTCACCGGCACGCGAGAAGAGCGCGATAGGCAGCACGAACGTGGGATTGACGCTGGTCATCTCGGTGAAGACAGGGATCGGATCCGGACGCTGCTGTGCACGCCGGTATAGCGCCATCCCGCCAGCCTCCGAGCCGGTGAAGGTCACGCCCTTGACGAGCGGATGATCCACCAGCGCTTCGCCGATCGCATTGCCACCGCCGCGCAGCAGGGAGAAGACACCTTCGTGCAGGCCCGAGTCTCTTACGGCCTGCTGGATGACGCGGCCCATGATTTCCGATCCGCCGGGATGCGCGTTGTGTGCCTTCAGGATGACGGGACATCCGGCTGCCAGCGCCGATGCCGTGTCGCCGCCGGCGACCGAGTACGAGATGGGGAAATTGCTTGCCCCGAAGATTGCAATCGGACCGAGGCCGATCTTCTGCATGCGGTGATCCATGCGCGGGCGCGGTTGACGCTCCGGCTGCGCGGGATCGATCGTCGCCTGCCGGAAGCGCCCCTGGCGCACCACCGTCGCAAACTGCCGGAACTGGGTAGCGGCCTTTGCGGCTTCCCCGGCAAGCTGGGCGGCGGGCAGGCCGGTTTCCAGCGCGGTGCGTTCGGCCAGCGCCTGGGCATTGGCGTCGAGTCCGTCGGCAATGCGTTCCAGGAACGCTGCGCGCACCTCCAGGCTTGTGCTGTTGTAGCTGTCGAACGCGTCGTCGGCCAGTTGCGCCGCGCGATTGACTTCATCGAGTCCGCCGAACGCGAAGGCTGGCGCGAACTCGAGATTGCTTGCCGGGTTCAGCGCCTGCATGCTGCCCGCCGTGGCGCCCACTTCCTGCGCGCCGATGAGGAGATTGCCTGTGAGGTTCATGCTGCGTTCTCCTGCGAGGCGACGGGAGGAGATTGCCTGTGAGGTTCATGCTGCGTTCTCCTGCGAGGCGACGGGA